>NZ_JBALOW010000070.1:0-68056 GCF_036965085.1 Bacillus sp. JJ1532 | reverse complement strand
ATGATTGACGTTAACTAAATTTTATATTAGCATGTTTACTATAAAGCAAACACTTTTATCAATTGTTTAAAATATATCAACATACTGGATGTGATTTTCAAATGGAACTATCTGATTTCTTTTGGAATGCCTCTTTGGAAGAGCTTAAACGAGGATATATTCAAGAAAAGGATTTCTATACATGCTTGCTTTGCGGGGAAAAGATTGAAAAAGGAATTGTTTATTCTCATGAAAATACGCTTTACGAAGCGGAAAGATATATGAGAATTCATATTAAGCGTACTCATCAATCTGTATTTGAATATTTAATCGGAATGGATAAGAAGCTTACCGGTCTTACTGACCATCAAAATGAGCTCCTTCAACTTTTTTATCAGGGAAAAAGTGATAAAGAGGTTCAGCAAGAAATGGGTATTGGCAGCACCTCAACCATTAGGCATCACCGGTTTGCATTAAAAGAAAAGGAGCGGCAAGCAAAGGTATTTTTGACAATGATGGAACTGTTAAAAGATAAGGACGAGTATGCTCCAACCTTTATTGCCCCTCATAAAACAGCGAAAATGGTTGATGAACGATATGCCATCACTAAAGAAGAACAGGAAAAAATCATAATGAAGTTCTTTACAGAAAGACCGAATCGATGCTTAAAGAAATTCCCGCCAAAGGAAAAACAGCGTCTGATTGTCCTAAGGGAAATTGCAGCACAGATCGAGGATGAGCGAATTTATGATGAAAAGGAATTAAATCAAATTTTAAACGCAATTTATGAGGATCATGTCATGATCAGAAGATATTTAATTGAATATGGATTTTTAGACCGGAAGCCAGATGGCAGCCAATATTGGTTAAAAAAATAATAATGAAAGTGGGATTAAAACATGGACCGAAAAAGAGAATTAAAACAGCAATATAAAGAGATCCCCATTGAAGCGGGTGTATATCAAATTAAAAACATCAAGAATCAAAAGATGTTTGTCAGCAGTACAAGAAATTTTAAAACATTAAATGGGGAAAAATTCATGCTTGAATCAGGCAACCACACAAACAATGCACTCCAGGAGGAATGGAGCCAACTTGGAAAAGAGGCTTTTTCTTTTGAAACCTTGGAGGTTCTTAAAAAGAAAAACGACCCTTATTTTAATGAGAAAGAAGCATTAGCTGAACTCGAGGCAAAATGGCTAGAAAAACTTCAGCCGTATGAAGAACAGGGATATAATGTGAGGAAATCTCAATGAATTTAAGTGAAATAAATAAGTTTTAAAAGCTAAAAATGGGGAAACTGATATACTTTGTTTCCTTTTTTTCGTGGAAAGTTTTAAAGTTGCCAGTTTACTAATTTCGACTGCACTCATTTCACTGACGGTCATTTTTACTGTTTTTGGAGAAATCATCTCACTATCGGGAGTATTTATTTTATATGAAAATTTAGGAAGGGGACAGGTTAATTTGTCCCCATAATCATAACGGAAATAAAAATACATAGCACTATTTTTACCCGAATTCCAAAATAAGCATTGCGACTAAAGCACTGCGTACAGGCATTTGGGAAATAAGTAAATGCTCATGACTTGCGTGAGCCCCATCCCCAACTGGCCCCAAACCATCAAGGGTAGGTGCAAACTGTGATGCAAAGCTACCATCGCTTCCGCCTCCACTCATTTGCTCCTCTAAATTAAAGGCTAAATAAGATTTGGACAATTCCTTAGCCTTCTGGAACATTTTTTCGATTTCGGCCGTTTTTTCAAGAGGGGGTCGATTGATCCCCTGTAACTTCGATGGATATTCCTTCTTTAGAAGGCTTTAAATTTTGGATTAAGGGAATAATCTTTTCAAACTCTGCTTGATTGGTAACACGCAAATCCAGCTCTGCCTCTGCTTCGGCAGCGATTACATTGGATGCAGTCCCTCCTTTAATGACACCAACATTTAAGGTAGTCCCTTTATCCAAATCCGATAAGCTATGTAAATGGATGATTTTCCTCGAAAGCTCCTCTATGGCACTTATTCCTTTTTCAGGCTCAATTCCCGAATGTGAGGCCCGCCCCTTTACTTTTATATGAAACATTCCTACGCCTTTTCGTGAAGTCTTTAGTTTTCCAGTAGTTGAACTCGCTGATTCTAACACCAAAACATATTTACTTTTTTTCGCTTCTTCCTCTATTAATGCTTGGGATGTCCCACTCCCGATCTCCTCATCAGTGGTGACCAGCATCACGAGTTTCGTATTCAAGGAAACTCCCAATTCACGCAGGGCATGCAGGGCAAAGATCCCTTGAACGATTCCCCCTTTCATGTCAAAGGTTCCTGGCCCGTACGCCTTATCCCCATCGATTCGAAATGGCATCGATTCTAACGTCCCCTTCGGCCAAACCGTATCCATATGGACTAAAATGAGAATTTGCTCCTCCCCCTGTCCATACTCCATCCGAAGATGATTTCCGGCATGAGGATTTTCTATAACGGCTATCTCCTCTCCCACGTATTCGGTAAAAAGGTCACTTACCTTTTCACCAAGTCGGTCCACCATTTCCTTATCATGTGAAGGGGATTCCATCTCAACCAATTCCTTTAAAACACCTAGCATTTCTGATTCTTTTCCTTTTAAAAACTCTACGATTTTTTTCATAAGAATACACCTCAATTTCATTCTATGCACAAATCCCCTTCATAAGATAGTGATTTTGTTTAAATTATTGGACAGGATTTGATGAAATACAGAAAAGCTGTCCAGGATACTCGATTTCTTGGACAGCTTTTAGCGAAATCACGAAAACTTGTCCAGCAAACTCACTTTCTCGGACAGCTTTTATCAAAATCGCAATAACCTGTCCAGTAAACTCACTTAGCCAACATCCTTAATAAAATGCATATAAAAAAAGCCCCACAAGATGACACACTCACCTTGCAGGGCTCCCCATTAATTCTCTTCAATTTCCTTACGGTTTTTCCTAAAAATCTTAGATAACACTTCGTATACGATTGGAACAACAATTAATGTTAATAGCGTGGAGCTAATTAAACCGCCGATAACCGTTATGGCAAGGCCTTTCGAAATCAAGCCGCCTCCGCCTGCACCAAAAGCTAATGGCACCATTGCACCAATCGTTGCGATGGCTGTCATAAGAATCGGACGCAAACGTGTGGCACCAGCCTCAAGCACCGCTTCACGCATAACCATCCCCGTACGCTCCATCCGAATGATTCGGTCTACGAGCACGATTGCGTTCGTTACAACGATTCCGATAAGCATCAAGAGTCCCATCATGACGGATACAGAAATGGTTTCACCCGCAATTAATAACCCCACAAATGAGCCGATAACTGTAAATGGCAATGAGAAAAGAATAGCAAATGGCGCAAGTCCTTCGCCGAATGTTACGACGAGAACGAAGTATACAATGGCAATCGCCGCAAGCATGGCAATACCGAGCTGTGTAAAGGTTTCCTGCATGTCAGCTGCAACCCCTGCAACGTCAACAGTTACCCCTTTAGGCAGATCCAATTCTTCAATTGTCTTATCTGCTTCAGCTGTTGCTTTGGATATATCCTTGCCAGTGATCGTGCCTGAAACACTAGCATAGTATTCGCCCTTACTGCGAGCTAGAGTATTTAATGTTGTGCCTTTCTCAACAGTCACTAGTTCAGAAAGCGGCATTGTCGTACCAAGTGGTGTCGGTACTTGTTTATCTAATATATCATCAATCGATTTTGGCTGAGCTGTTTGTTCCTGCTGAACGATGACATTTAATGCGTTTCCTTCTTTTTCAATCGTTGTTAACACATTCTTCGTTTTTTCTGGACTTAACATCATAATAATTTGCCCGGTTGTTAGTCCATACTTTAATAATTCATCCTGTGCCACTTTGAAGGTGTATTCAACGTATGCATCCTCTGCACTAGAGGAAACATCCTTTAATCCTTCATTTTCCTTTAATGCATCTTCAACTATTTTTACAGATTTGTTGAGTTTATCTAAATCTTCACTGTAAAATGTATAACTAACTTCATTTGAAGCCATGGACATCGAAGAGAAGTTCTGGCTCTTCCATTCGCCTGATTGTCCAATGCCCTTTACATACTTTTCTATATCTTCACGTGCTTCAGGGAAGTTTTCCATTTCCGGATCAAAGATCAGGTACATTAACCCGCCTTTTCCTCCGCCTCCCATCATGGCTGCTTGCTGGTCGCCGCTTTCTGTAACTGATACTTGAACGATATCAATATCATCGTGTTCAAGCATTTTCTCTTCAACCACTTTAATATTTTCTAACGTATCTTCCGGCAGTTCTCCTGCACTTGGAGTGTAAGTCAGATACATCACCTTATCCTCTTCACTGCCCATAAAGCTAAAACCAATCAATGGTGTCAACGCCAAACTCCCTGCTAATAAAACAAAGGCAAGAATGGAAGTAATCACCTTATGATTAAGTGTTTTTTCAAGGAATCCTTTGTACCATTTGGATAATCTGCCAGCCTCTTTATGTTTGCTTTCCGTCTTTTCACTATATAACTTCTTCTTAAACAAGAAATGTGATAATGAAGGAACGATTGTAATCGCAACAATTAATGAGGCTCCGAGCGCAAATGACATTGTTAATGCGAATGGCATGAAGAGCTCGCCAACCATCCCGCCTACAAATATAAGTGGTGCAAATACAGCAATGGTTACGATCGTTGAAGACATGATAGGTCTGAACATTTCAATTGTTGATTCACGAATGAGTGCACGCCCTGTTAGTTTTTCACCTTTTAAATGCAGGCGGCGATAAATATTTTCAACCACAACGATGGAGTCATCGATTACACGGCCAATAGCAACAGTAATCGCCCCAAGCGTCATAATATTTAGGGTAATATCCATCCAATTTAAGATTAACATAGCCATTAAAATCGAAACCGGAATGGATATAATCGAAATAATGGTCGATTTGAAATCTCTTAAGAAAAGGAGAATAATTAATACCGCAATTAAACCGCCAAATAACGCTTTTTCAACCATTGTAGCAACAGAATCTTCAATTGGCTTGCCTTGGTCGAGCGTCACATCGATAACGATTCCATCAATTTTCTTCTTTTCATCTTTAATTAATTTCTTCACACTGTTTACAACATCTACTGTGTTAGCCTGTTGGCTTTTGACAATTTGAATTGCAATCGCATCTTTCCCATTTGTGCGGGAAACTGATTGTACTTTACCTACTACTTGAATGGTTGCGATATCGCTAAGCTTTACAAATGGTAAAGGCTGTGTAGCCGATGGCGTTACAGGAATGAGCATTTCCTTTAATTCGTCAACAGTCGTGAACTTGCCGTCTATCGCTATTGCCTGCTCGCCTTCTTCAAATTCATAAAGTCCTAAAGAAACACCGAGATTGCTTGCTTGAATCATTTGCTTGACGGAATCTTCCGTTAAGCCTAGCTCTGCCATTTTTTCCTTATTATAAGTAAGGTCAACTTCTTCTATATGCTGCCCTGTAATCGTAGCAGAGGCAACACCATCGATTTTATCGATTTTTGGGAGTAAAACTTCCTCGACTGTTGACGTTAATTCAACAATGTCCTCTTTCGTGCTGCTTACACTTAGTGCCACAACAGGCATCATGTTCATGCTAATAGCGGTAATGGTCGGCTTTTGAGCCCCTTCAGGCAATTTAACTGCATCTATCGCAGAATCTAATGCCCGCTTCGCCTCATCCATATCAATGCCGTATTCGTATTCCACTTGAATATTAGCTACATTTGAATACGAATTTGAATTAACGGATTTTACGTGCTCCAAGCCCTCTACTGCTTTTTCTAAAGGAATCGATACATCCTTCATCACCTGCTCAGGAGTTGCCCCAGGATATACATCCATCACCATTAAAAATGGAATAGAAATATCCGGAATCATCTCCATTTTCATACGTGTTCCTGAATAAATTCCCGAAACGGTTATAATAATGGTTAACAGCCAAACTGCTAGTTTATTCTTTAAAACAAAGTTAACTAACCCTTTCACGTCTACACCTGCCCTTAATTGACTAATCAGTCTCATTTCCTTATAATAATGACCGACAAGTCATTTGTCAACGAAAGTCCTAGGAGCGGATGTAAAGAAATGATGAAGAAACAGTTAATTATGGAAAAAGCACTAGAGCTTTTTGCAACTCAAGGATTCGATGCCACAACCGTTCAACAAATCACAGATTATTGCGGTATTTCTAAAGGTGCTTTCTACTTGTCATTCAAATCAAAGGATGAATTGATTTTATCTACTATCGATCATTTTATGATGCAATTTACTTCTGATATTGACCATATAGTCAGAAACTCAGATGATAACCTTTTATATAATTTTTACTACACAACATTTCAGTCTTTTCATAAGCATTCTGATTTCGCAAAAGTTCTTATGAAAGAGCCGGTTCATTCATTGAATAAAGATTTATTTATTAAAATCCGTTATTACGACATGTTAATGGACAAGTCGATATTACTGATGATTGAACGTTTATACGGAAAAACAGTCCAATCAATAAAATATGATTTAATTTTTTGCATTAAAGGCTTTATGCACACTTATTCACAGCTATTTTTATTTTATAGCTCACCGCTAGACTTGAATCATCTTTCTCAATCGCTTGTGGAAAAAACCAATCTGCTGGCAAAACAAATGACTGACCCATTTATTTCGCATGATCTATTTCAAGTTCTTAAGCAGCCGCTGAACGAAGAAATAACGAAGGATCAGTTGATTAAAATGATGGAAGAAAAAATAGCGGATATTGAAGAGCCGATTGAAAAAGAATCATTAATTCTCTTAAAGGAACAGCTGTTAGATCCGAATTTAAGTCCAGCCATTGTAAAAGGCCTACTCGAAAATATTCGGAATCATCCGGAGTGTAAGTGGATTTCTTATTTGCTGAGGAATTATTTTGAGTTTTAAAATGATTGGAGCAGAACAGTTTTATCTTTCTGCTCTTTTTTAATTTTTAGTGGAGATATTCACTTTGTACCAAATCAAATCCCAAGACTTTTTCTCCACTCGATTTTTATAGACTTTTAAACGATCCTTTGACTCGGCAAAAAATGGTGTAGGTTTGACCTCTAAATTGACGACATCGTATACTCCCCAAGGGGCAGCCAAAATAACATGGTCATTTCCATCTAATTTAACTCCCAATGCTGTAGCGGTTTCTGGAAATTTTGAAATACCATCGACTGAAGAAGTATAAGGCGGCAAATTATTAATCACGTGCATTCTTGCCTGATTTTTTACGGACCAAGGGACTCCGGGCATGAGATGATTTAATTTTTCTTCTAAAATTTTTTCTTCTAATTCATCCAAATTTGCGGGATCATAATAGATGACATCAATATCGGGGATGGCTGTTCTTTCCGAAAAATGGTGTAACACATCCCATATTTTCGAACGCACAAATCCGGCACATATCCACCAATCGGGCAGGTTCAACGATTTTACTGTTTTTAATAAATCCATCATCCAGGTATCTTCGCTAATAATTCGTACGATATCTTCTTCATTTTTTATCATCATTTTATTCACCTATTTCTTATTGCCATGAATAGACTCAATGGGTGGATGGATTTCCCCATCATCAAACCTATAATCGAGAAAATAAATTTTGAAAAGAAAGGAACCTATCATAAATAGAATCAGTGCAATAATAGCAATAAACAAAAAGAAGGCACACCATAGGCTCCAATTAAATATTTTTGATTCAGCGAACCTTTCCGACCAGCTTGGAGATTTAATCATCATAATCACCTTGTTTAATTAGATCTTAGACCCAAAATCAATCCCAGACATGATAAAAGGGATGGCTAATTTGATAAATTCTTCCGGCGGTGTATTTTGACCGCTTCTTCTCCATTCTAAAGATACTCCATAAAGCCCCCAACTTAACATGGCAGCAGTAATCTTTAGAGGTTGCTCATCTTCACTTTGATATTGTTTTCGTAGCATTTTGTAAAAAATGATTTCGAGTTGTTCCCTAATAATACGGGCAATGGTATCTTCGTATCCTCTATGACAACGATTGGATAAAGATTTTTGAAAGTCCGTGATCGCTATGAAAATACTAATAATCGATTCTTCATTGAGTTCATTTTTCTCGAACATATTGCCATTCAAATTTATCAAGAGTACTTCTGACAGTACCTTTTCCAATAAGTCATATATATCTTCAAAATGATAATAGAAAGTGGCCCGATTAATCATAGCCTCTGTTGTAATATCCTTAACAGTAATATCCTTGAATTCTTTTTTACCTGAAAGTTCAATAAAGGAATCCATGATTAATTTACGAGTACGTAGAATTCGGGGATCAATCTTTGGTTGAGTCAATTACAATTCCCTCCTACTTTTTAAACAATTTGTTCAATGTGTTGTATAAACGACAAATACAATGAACTATTGGTATTGATGGTTTTCATTATGTACTAAAATACAATTGTAAAGCAAATAAGAGGCTTATTTTTCAGACATTTTAGACAGGTAGATATTAAATGAATGGAGGAAAAAAATATGACGGACAATAATAATTTGATTTGTGATTTAGAAACAGGTGTATGCGGTGTAGCTGGCGAGGAGGAAATGGAGGTTATTGATTTTAATCAGCCAAAAAAATCGGTTAATCTTTATTATGTGACTGATCCTATTTGTTCTCATTGCTGGGCAATTGAACCTAATCTCCGTCGTTTTGTAGAGCAGTATGGAGACTATTTTAATTTTCATACGGTTATGGGTGGTTTGCTGGAAAAATGGCATGATGGACCAATCGATCCTGCAAACGGAATTTATAAACCAGCCGATGTTGCTGGTCACTGGAGAGAAGTTGGAGAATATTCAAGAATGCCTATTGACGGCTCTTTAATGATTGATAATCCTGTTCAATCATCCTACCCACCGTCACGTGTATTTAAAGTGATTCAAAAAAATCATAGTGATGCATTAGCATTTGAATATTTACGCCGTGCAAGAGAAGCACTTTTCGCATTTAATCAAAATATTTCAGATACATCAGTTATGATTGAAATCGTAAATAAACTTGGTCTTAATGGAGAGGCCATTGTAAATGAAGCAGAACAACCAATCGGACAACAATTATTGAATGAAGATTTTGCTCTTACTAGAAGCTTAGGTGCCAGAGGTTTTCCTACCATTATTATGATCAATGAGGAAAATAAAGGCGTAAAAATTGTTGGTGGTCGTCCGTTTGAATACTATGTCGACGGATTAAAGAAGGCTCTAAATGTGGAAGAGCTGCAACCAAAACCACAACCACCCCTTTCAAGCTTACTTAAGAAAGAAAAGCTTCTCTTTTCGAAAGAAATTGAAGTGATGTACGATGTAGAAAAATCGGCTATTAACACTTTTATTGAAAAAGAACTTTCGCCAAACAGTTTTCAAGTGAAGGAAATTCTAGGGGAATTATATTTTACATCTACAAAATAAAGTTGACATTAACTAAGGGAAAAGGAGTAGCTTATTTGCTACTCCTTTTCCAAAAAACATCCTAATTTCCTTGTTTTTTTACGTATCCCATTAACCCATGCAGTGTTCTCACGAATTCATTCCCCGTGATATGCCCTAATCCTCCATAAGCACAATCCAACTCATTGTATTGTAGGTTTCGATCTCTCCGTATACTTGGCCCATAAATAGCGACCGGAACTGGTTCACCTGTATGTTCTCCAACTTCACAAGGTGTAGAATGATCGGCAGCCAATGCTAAGTACACATCTTCAGGCAGCTGCTCACGTATTAGTCCAACCATGTGATCGAACAGCTCTATCGCTCTAGCTTTCTCAAACGGTTCATTATCGTGACCTTTAACATCCGGCGCTTTCATATGCACGTAAACCATGTCATTGTCTGCAATTTCTTCGATAGCTAATCTAGCTTTTAATTCAATATTTGTATCGATATTACCCGTCATGCTGCTATCTGTTATCGTCTTAAATCCAGCTAGCTGGGCAACTCCTAATACAGTGCTTTCTCCAGCAATACAACTTCCTTTGATATTAAGCTGTTGGACGATGGGCTCAAGATGCACCATCAGACCAGCTCCCCTTGTCAGGATAAAATTAGCTGGCAGCTTCCCTTCGGCAATGCGCTCTTCATTTACTGGATGGGATGATAATATTTCATGAGCTCTTTTAAGGAACTGATTTAAAATAGATGCTGTTTTTTCAGCCTCCTCAGAAGAATCTAACGGTTCTACTTGATGATAAGGCGCACCGTCATTTGGAGCTTTTGGATCGGAATCACTGATTTTATCGCTTAATCCACTTCCACGCAGGATTAAAACAGCCCGATGTTCAGTAGCCGGTTTAAAATGAACGACTACCCCATCTTCAAGCTCCATCCCATCAAGAGCTTGAGCGATTTCTTCCGTTTTCTCGCGCATCCGTCCTGCTCGCCGATCGACCACGGTTCCTTCCTCATCGACAGTAGCAAAATTACATCGAAACACAACATCACCAGGCATGACATCCATACCGATTCCAAGCGCTTCAATAGGTCCGCGTCCGGGATAATCTTCAGGCTGATAACCGAATAAAATTAAATGTCCCATATCCGTTCCTACAGGAATGCCGGAAGAAATCAAATCCATCATACCTGTAATACCTTCTGCAGCCAGTCGATCCAGATTCGGTGTCCGCGCATATTCCAATGGGGTCTTATCGCCTAACAAAGAATGGGGACGATCCCCTACTCCGTCAGCAATTGCCATGATGACTTTTCTTTTTAACATAATATCCTCCTATTATCATTCAAGGTTTTCTTATCTATTATTTTATAATCCTAGTACTTTGAACCAAGTGAAATAGGCTGCACTGATAACGGAAGCACCAATAAAACATGTAATAACTGCATACTTTACTTGATCTACTATTGTAAAGTAATCTGTTGAAAAATAAATCGTATTAACCTTCGAATGCGGCGGAAGTGTAATCGTAAAGGTCATGGTCATTGCGGCAGCGAGTGCAAGTGGTACAGGATCCATACCTAAAGTTTTAGCTAAAGCAATGAATGCTGGAATCAAAATCGTTACCCTTACAGTTTTGCTTGTAAAGATGAGATGGCTGTACATACTAAGGAATATGACGACTACAGCAACCATGGCATGGCTCATCTTGTCAATCCCTAAACCGTCAACTACTTTACTGATCATCCATACGGCTCCACCAGATTGGTCTAATGCATTTCCAGCGGCATATGCACCCGCTGCGAAAATCATAAGCTCCCATTTAATGTTTGCATCTTTCCACTCTAGCATTCCCACTTTTGGAAGCAAGCAAAGGAGTGCTGCAATAACCGCAGTCTGTTCAGTACTAATTTCAAAACCAAACCAATCTTCATGATAATCGCCAGTCGCCCACAAGAGCACAGTAAGAATGAAGATGACCGATGCTTTCTTTTCATCTAGAGAGAAAGAACCTAATTTCTTCAATTCCCCCTTCAGCGTCCCCATAACATTTTCAAAATTACCTTCATTTTTAATCGAGAATAATTTTAACCCGATCATGAATGTGATTCCCATCGTGATGATGGCTGCAGGCATAGAGGCAAAAAGCCAATCCATATAACCAATATCTCCGCCCGCTTGCTCGTTGATGAAACCGACCGCAATAATATTACCTGAAGTAGCTGTCATAACACCTGAAGTAGCGAGGGCATCTGCTTGTAGACCTTGAAGCATCATAACTTTACCAAGTGGACTTTTTCCCGGAATAGCTTTATAGACTTCTAGCAAAATCAAGCAAATAGGCATCATCAGTGTAGCTCGCGCTGTCGTTGAAGGTACGAAAAACGCCAGAACAAAATTTATAATGACTAAAACAAGCAACGTCCTAGTCGGTGTTTTTCCGAATTTCGTGACCATCCACAGCGAGAATCTTCTACCTAAATTTGACTTCATCATCGCAGAAGTTAGAACGAATGCGGAAACCATTAACCAAATAACGTCAAACCCTAATGTCCCAAAAGCAACTTCCTGATCTTCAACTGCCCCTACTAAAGGAAGCAGCAGAATCGCAAGAAGCGATGTCAAGTATATTGGGATTGGAGTTGTTATCCAAAGGATCAAAGCACCAGTAAATATAGCAATTGATTTTTGCGCCGCAGGTTCCATCCCTTCCGGCGTTGGCATGAATAATAAAAATAAAACAGCAATAATAGCAATGGGAATTCCCCATTTCTTCATTCCTTCTTCAAAACGGCCTTTCTTCTTAATCGGTTGCTCACCCTTTTCTACTTTCGTTGAATTCTCCTTCATCTCGAATCCCCCTTGAATTAGTAATGTATCCGTTTTCAGTATATTCAAGCTATAACTATAATACAATTTGATTTAATTTTGATAATCATAAGGAAACCTTATAGTTAAACTAGTTTTTGAATGAACCCATTTTAAAAATTATTTCACTATAGGGTCGAATTCGTTTATATTACTCTCATTTACTATCATGGAAATGCTATTATTAAATTTGATATAATTTTTATAAATCATAAGGAAACGTTATTATTGGGAGAAGGTGATTAGTGATGAACTTAACGAAGCTCCAAACTTTTATCACATTATCGAATTGTTTAAACTTTACCGAGGCGGCTGAGCGGCTTTATTGTTCTCAACCGGCTGTAAGCATGCAAATTCAAAGTCTTGAGAGAGATTTAGGGTTTCCTCTTTTTGACCGAATAGGAAAAAAACTATACTTAACAAAACAGGGAGAGCAATTCAAACCATATGCAGAACAAATTATTAATCTCATTTCTTCATCCAAAGAGCATATTAAACAACTCGACAATTTAGCTCACGGAACATTATCTTTCGGAGCGAGCACTTTCGTTGGAGTATACCTTCTTCCAGCCATCCTCAGTGACTTTAACAAACAATTCCTTGGCATCAAAATCAACATGAATATTACATCCTCCAACCATTTAATACATATGCTGGAGACGAACAAAGTCGAGTTTTTAGTTCTTTCTGATCGCATACCAATTGATGAAGACCGTTTTCAATTCAATACTTTTTATCAAGATGAGCCTGTTTTAATCGTCAATAGCCAGCACAGACTTGCTGGGAAAACTGAGTGTACTTTAGAGGATTTAGTCTCCGAAACGCTGATCCTGAAGCCTAATAAATCAGCTACCAGAACTTATTTGGAAGGGGAATTTAAAAAATACGGATTCAATTCCCCTAATTATATGGAAATAGGAAACCTAGAAGCAATTAAACAATGTGTTATTCACGGTCTCGGTGTATCGATCGTCTCTAGCTTTGCCATTAAACAAGAAATCAAAAATGGATTATTAACCGTGGTCCCAATCCAAGGGGTAAAATTTATTAGGGGAATTAGGTACGTTTATCAACGCGGTATTCACCTTTCACCAGCAGCCATGAAATTTATTTCTATGTTGGATCAGAAGTCCAATTGAGATTTTATAGGGTGCGATATGGTGAACCGTCCCATAAGTAGGTGCGGTTTTCTTTTTGATGGCATTAATCTCGTAAAATAAACGAATAATTTGTCTTTTAGTAAACAGCGTAGTGTGTGAAATTGTACTACGTTGTTTACTACTATATGTCTAAGTATGGGAAAGCGATGTTCACGGCAGGAGCAATATTCTATAGCGGTATCTGGTACCTATATTTGTTTTTGCCATTATTTTAGGGGTAGAATAAATTTAATTCAGTGTCAGTAGCAGGCATTCTAGGAAGTTTGGCTAGTAATCTGTTGATATTTGGAACATATAAGGAAATGAATCCTAAAGGAAAAGTGGTATGTACTGCCTTTGGAGTAAGTGGAGCATTTATATTTGGTGGTCAACTTGGATTTGTGTCAGGAGTAGCACCAGAAATGATAGGAGCATTTATAATATCAAAGCTTACAGCCGGAATAATTAGTATAATACTAGCCGTATGGCTGTATGACCGTGAAAGTAAAGAATTTAGTTTTAAGGAAAATGGAGGTATTAGTAATGAATATCAGAGATAGGGTCGAAAAGTTAAGGCAGCTAATGAAAGAAAATCAAATGGATGCTTATATAATTCCCAGTTTTGATGCACATCAGAGTGAATATGTAGCAGAACATTGGAAATGTAGACAATGGATATCAGGATTTACAGGGTCTGCAGGTACTGTAGTTATTACATTAGAGGATGCTGGGTTATGGACAGATGGCAGATACTATATTCAAGCCGAAAAGCAGCTTGAGAGCTCAGGAATCAGATTATTTAGAATGGTGGATCCAGGGGTACCATTTTATTCAGAATGGCTAGCAGATGTTCTTAAAGAAGGAAGCATTGTGGGCTTTGATGGAAATGTTTTTTCAATTAATATGGTTAAAAAGATGGAAAAAGATCTAAAAGCAAAGAGAATCGTATTAAAAATGAATCAAGATTTAATTGGTGATCTGTGGGAAGATAGACCGGAGATTCCTAAAGGACCAATTTTTACCCATGACGTAAAATATGCAGGCAAATCACGAGAAGAAAAATTAAATGAAGTAAGAGAAGAAATGAAAAATAAAGGAGCAAATTATTATATTTTATCTTCCCTTGATGACATTGCATGGCTTTTGAATATAAGAGGGGACGATGTGTCTAACAATCCAATTGTAATAGCTAATGTAATCGTAGCAGAACATAAATGTTATTTATTTATTGATTCTTGCAAGGTTCCCCCTTTGGTTAAATTAGAACTGGAGGCTGAAGGAATCGAGTTAAAAGCGAATCATGAAATACAAACATTCTTGGAAAATCTTTCAGGCGGAGATTCCATTATTTTAGATACGAATAAAACAAATATCAGATTATATAATGCCATTAACAGTAATACAAAGAAAATTGAAAGTCCTGACATCACGACTAATTTAAAAGCTATTAAGAATGAAGTCGAGATAAAAAATTTAAAATGGTGTGAAATAAAAGATGGTTTAGCCATGGTGAAATTTATTAAATGG
This sequence comes from Bacillus sp. JJ1532, assembly GCF_036965085.1. Taxonomy (NCBI): domain Bacteria; kingdom Bacillati; phylum Bacillota; class Bacilli; order Caryophanales; family Bacillaceae; genus Bacillus; species Bacillus sp. JJ1532. The sequence goes on along the minus strand of NZ_JBALOW010000070.1, from coordinate 53,085 downwards.
CTAAAAAACTCTGTAGATAAAGAAGAAATTACAGAGATTACTGCAGAAGAAAGATTAGAAGATTTCAGAAGGGCACAGGAAGGATATGTTGGACCTAGCTTTGATACGATAGCAGGTTATAAAGAACATGCTGCGATGATGCATTATAAAGCCAATAAAGAAACGCAATATACTCTTAAGAATGAAGGTCTTTTTTTAATTGATTCAGGCGGACAGTATTATGATGGAACAACAGATATTACAAGAACGATTGTTTTAGGAAAACTTACCGATGAACAAAAAAGAGATTTTACTTTGGTGTTAAAAGGATTTATTGCATTAAGCTCAGTAAAATATTTATACGGAACAACAGGCTCTAATTTAGATGTTTTAGCAAGACAACCAATTTGGCAGTATGGTTTGGACTATAAATGCGGGACAGGACATGGGGTAGGTTTTTACTTGAATGTTCATGAAGGACCACAAAGCATAAGGAATAATAATAATGTTATATTAGAAAAAGGCATGATTATTACGAATGAACCTGGAATATACCTTGAAGGTAAACACGGAATTAGAATTGAAAATATGTTGTTAGTAGTTGAAGACGAGAAAACAGAGTTTGGTCAATTTATGAAGTTTGAAGCAATCACGTATTGCCCTATTGATTTAGCCGGTATCAATAAAGATATGTTAACAGAGAGCGAAAAGCAATGGTTAAACAATTATCATCAAGAGGTATACACAAAGCTAGCTCCTTATTTAAATGAAGAAGAGAGAGTCTGGCTAAGGGAAGAAACTAGGGAAATTTAAATAGGTATTGCCGAATACAAATTCGAATGTAGCACCAATATTAAAATAGAACCGCACTTAGACTAGTCACGGAGAACCGTACCATAAGTAATTGAGGTTTTTTATTTAATAATTTAGGCTAATACCGTTTTTCCTATAAAGATAAATATATATCATACCTATGAGGTCAATATTCTTCGATGTGAAGATATTGTCCTTTTTTATTATTTAATAAGAGGAACATTTTTTTCACAGCTCCGTTAAATCTTAATGTGGATAAATAAATAATAATAATTACCTCATCTTATTCAAATAAAGCAACCTTTACTTTAATTGTAATTCTTCAAATACTTGGCTGCATACAAGTATTTATTCGCTCATATATTATATCAATGTATAAGGGGCACCAATCGCGAAAGTAGTATAGACAAATTGGGGGTATAAAATTGAATAACCAGGAAGAGTATTCTAAAGGCACTGCCAAAAACAGGAATGATATAAATATAAATAACAACTTTAGTCTATCTATTAATTTCGGTGATTCACTAAACTTATTTGCCTTAATTATAGGTTTCTTTATCATTAAAGGGATATCTAAACAATACAAAGTAAACAGGAAATTGCATAAAGAGAGTAAAGAAAAGAATGATTAATGGAGAACAGAAAAATCTGTTCTTTTAGCCATTTTCTCACTTAATGAATTAATAATAACTTTCCAGTCGCATTATTTTTAGAAATTAAGGAGGTAAAATGAAGAAAAAAACTACCAAGCTATTACTTAGTTTCTTAATAATTCTCTTGATCTGTTCAGTTCTTCTTGTATTGGTTTCCTCATTAATATTTTCCCCACAATATGTTTTTAGGACGATAGTAAATGGAAATTCAGATGTAATGGATTACAAAGTATTTCCTGAGCGGATTATTCAAAAAAGCTCTCAGCCCTATCATTACAAATACAACCTGGATGCATCTCTAAAAGTCATGCCAATAGACTATACATATAAAGGAAAAGGCAGAACAAAACCATTGAATACCATACTGGAGGAGACTAATACCACGTCTTTTATTATTGTCTACAATGACAAAGTAGTGCTAGAAGAATATAACAACGGATATGGTCAGGAAACGGTTAATACATCATTCTCAATGGCTAAGTCAATCGATTCGTTGTTAATTGGAATGGCGATTGAAGATGGTTATATTAAAAGTGTAAAACAGTCCATTGCTGATTATATAATTGAGTTCAAAGGAACAAATATGGAGAGGATTACAATTGAAGATTTACTTTTGATGCGTTCAAACATCAGCTATGAGGAAGGGAATATCTGGTTTGGAGATGATGCTAAAACGTATTATATGCCTGATTTACGTAATTTAGCGTTGACTCATAAAAATCTGACGTCAAAATACCAAGGTAAATTTCATTATAATAATTATCATCCTTTATTACTGGGCATTATTCTGGAGCGAAGTACGGGTAAACATGTATCGGAATACTTCGAAAAGGAATTTTGGAATAAAATCGGAGCTGAAAGTGATGCCTCATGGAGTCTAGATAGTAGAGAATCAGGTTTTGAAAAAATGGAAAGCGGTATTAATTTCAAAGCAATAGATTTTATAAAGATAGGCAGCATGTTAATTAATGGTGGTACGTGGAATGGGCAGCATATACTAAATGAAAAATGGATAAAACTATCTACACTTAGCGAATTCCCTTTAAATAATGGTGAATATAAAGGCTCATTCTTAGAAAATAGTAATATAGGATATAAATACATGTGGTATAGTACACCGAATCATAATGGTAGTTTAGACTTTTTTGCAATGGGAAAGTATGGACAGTGCCTATATATGTCTCCGGAAAATAATATTGTTATTTTACGAACGGGTAAATCGCCGGGAAATATAGATAGCTGGCCGGACATTTTTAAAGAAATATCAATAAAAATAGGTAAAGAATAGAAAATCAAATTTAAGTTGATAATGAAAAGTTTGTTATCCACAAAGTAAATAGGGTTGATAAATATACTAATGATTAAAAGTGTGGAGGAAACTCGTGGTATTTAGATTTTTAGGATTCGTATTCCTTTGGCGTACAATCATCTTTACTGTCACACAAAAGAACGACATATTATGGGCTATTTCTGCCTTGTGCTCAATTATTTTAATGCACTTTATATCCAAATGGCTAAGGTTAGGCGGTCTGTCTCAATTAGGGCTACAAGTGAAAAATGGATGGTTGCGTTATTTTCTTTTTGGTTGCTTAATAGGAATACTCTATCAAACACTTCGATTCAGCGTAATGTACAGCACAGGTACAATTAGAATACAATATCTATCTGTAGATACGAATGCACTCATTCTTTCGACTATTATTTTATTGATTTCAACAGCATATATCGGTTTTGCTGAAGAAATAGTATTCCGTGGTTATCTTGTAGGCATGTTACCTCATTCATCCATGTCCGTTGTATTCATTAGTGCAGTTTTATTTACTCTGGCGCATTTGATTGATGGAAATTTCGATATTTCTAGAATAGGCTTTCTTTTCTTTGCAGGATTGTTTTTTGCTATTTGTTATGTCGTGACTCAATCCTTATGGTTTGTGGCAGGAATTCATTGGTTTTGGGATTTTTCATGGTTTTACCTCGGTGCCGATGGCGGAGCCTCAAGTTCTAAAATAGTCGATGTAGCGATTAATAACGACATGTCGCCTTATTATGAATGGATGGATGTCCTAATGGTTCTTTGCTTGCTTTTACTTGTGCTATTTTTAACGAGAAAGTCCTTTTTATTACAAAAGACTTGAAAAATTGTATTTTTAATCGTATTTGTGGAAACGGGAATTGTGATTTTCCCTTTCTTACCGGGTGGGTGATTCTTTACTGTTTGCATGTGGTGCTCTTGCCGCGATGGGGGTAACTTAACATTTTTTTACTATTCATTATCTATTTTTTCGCAGTGGTAATTGGGGATATTGTAAATTATCATATCGGTAGTAAAGCAGGGACAGCCACAGCTTCAACTGCAACTTGCACATCATGTGGAACTGTGCTGCCGTACTCCTACTGCCCCTATAACTTTTCCGTCTTGGACAGAGGAATTCCTCCACCAAGAACGGAAAGTGTAAATTTTTTTAATAACCGTGCTTGGTTGGAAAGAGCTTAAAGTGTAATTTTGAATATTTTTCCTTTCCTCATAAATAACTGATTATCACTACTACTCGTATATTCTCCAATTTCTGTACCTAAACGACAATACATTGAAAATACCTTTTGATGACTTGATTTTACATATATTGTTTTAAAATTTTTTGATTTATAATACGGCATAATGATATCTCTAAACCATATTTGGCCATTCCCTCTACCTTCTTGAGATATATGAAAATAGTTAAATATCAAGACATCTTTATCATTTTTACTTATAGATATAGGCTCTTTAAAAAAGACTTTATAATCGATAATTCCGCTAGTAACAAGAGCAATTCCTAAATAATTTTTATCTTCCATCATTACATGGAAATCCATTTTCATATTCTTATTTTTTCTGACATTCTCAATTAATTGACAGCAGTGATATACTTCATTATAGTCATCCCATTCATTTTCCGCTTTAAGCAATAAATTTTGTATGATCGGAGTAAGATACTTACTATCAAATTGGGTTGCAACCCCAAAATTAATATCATTTATTTTATGAATAACCTCCATAGAATCTCCCCTCTCTATAAAAATATTTTAGCTCAGTAACTTCTACAAAAAAGAGCGTCAATCCTTCTTGGATCAACACCCCGATGCAAAGCAAATTATTAACATCTTACATATTTTCGTTTGAAACCAAGCTTCCCTCTATCAATTTCTTTTTGAATACTTTCATATGCGTTTAGGAAGCTGCTTTTTTTATTGTCACGTTTGACCTCTACTATACCTACGACCTTTGCGGTCTCGACTGCCTTTTCATGAAGCGGCAAATAGGAAATCCCCACGGTATATAGAAAATTATTCATAGCGGATTTCGTGCGTTCTGGCGAATCATGAATGGTATTTTTTACATTATCAAGCATATTGGAAATCTTACTTTCGGAAAACTCATAGTCTTTGCGATTTCCTAAAAGCCAGCAGTAGCAGCTCCAGCCCGCTGACATTCTCAGCTCATCACCGCTTGCAATCCACTTATCAGCAACGTCTTGTGCAATATCTGACTCAGATAAAGTGACTGCCACTACATAATCGGACAACATATAAAAATACGATGCATCTATCCAACGATCAAAATCTGACTCAGTCATGGCTTTTGGGTCTGCAATAATACCTGCAAAGTACATGGCATCATAGTTACCTGTCGCAAAAAGCTCTTCAGCTAAATGTTGATTTATTTTTATTTTCTTTGAGATTGGTTTCATAGCACCTGTAGCCACGCCAAAAACCGGCTCGTGAGCACCATTGGATATGTATATTTTTTTAGTTCGTTCCTTCCCAAGGGCTTCTAGCTCTTGCATAACTGTTTCAAAATCCATAGTTTTGCACTCCCTTTCTTCATCTTAATACCCATTTCATCGTAACCAACTAGTTTATATTCTTTTTCACGTCTTTCATACTTCTCAATTTTATCATTAATCGTATTCAAGTATACTGCTCATTTACATCAATTATAAAGGGTGCTATTCCTTCTTGAAGGAAAGCACCCGTCAGCCCCACTAATTTAGTTTTTTTCAATAAGAAGCGCTTGAATATCACGGCAATCTACAAAAATAGTTAAAGTGATTGTTTGACCCTCTTCTTCTTCTACACCTTCAAACTCGGCGCAGCAATTATTGTTGTCAAAGTTTTTAAAAGTTATATCTTCCAGCCTTACACCGCCTACAATGATGTCTACATCTGTGTTTTCTTCCAACATACTTAGTTGATCGCATATACATTTATCACATTTATTTCTAATCCCCATAGAAAAATTCACCTCTTTCATCACGAAAAATACTTGCATTTCAACATATGAAAGGAAGCATCTAATGGATTGGACAAAAAGGATCGAAAGCCTTTTTTAACCTAGGGATAAATTTATTGCTTAAAAAGTTTTTACTTTCTTCCACTGACCCCCCCAAGTTTAAGTACAAATCTTCACAATTACTTTTGCCCCGTCAATTGCGATATTACTTTAACTACCTTTGAGGCGGATTTTCTGTACGAAGGGGCGTTTTAAACCTTTTATAACTACCTTCATGGTCAACTGTCTATGCAGATGGGCGTTTAAACCTTTAAATACTCTCCTGCTTCAAAGCATCAATAATATTCTCTCTTTTCACTTTCGCACTGGAATATAGCATGGCGGCGCCAACAATTATAAATACAGCGGCGATGACGAAAATAATATCGATCCAAGGAAGCGTGAATTTAAAGCTGAAGCTGTTCATTAACGATTGATGAATGAGGTACATGACAACCACACTAATTGGCAGGCCATAAAGCAATGACTTGATTCCATAAAAAATGCTTTCATAATTAATCATTTTATTAAAGCCCTTTGGTGTCATTCCGACTGATTTCAGCATCGCAAATTCACGTTTTCGAAGGGAAATGCTCGTTGAAATTGTATTAAATATATTTGCGATTGAAATCGCCGTTATTAAAACAATAAAACCGTAAGTAAAGACGGACATAATCATGATCGTTTGTTCTTCCTGCTGTCTTCCTAAATAAATATTGAAGACATACATATAGCTCTCTTTCAATTCTTCAATTTTCTCTTGTGTTTCCATTGGATCTGAGCTTTTTAGAAACAGAGCAGTCTGTATATCCATCACATTATTTTCGCCTACAATCTTTTCCATCACATCTTCAGAAACGATCAAATTCAGTCCACCAGGCCCAGCAGGCATAACGCCCATTGGATGCTGACCTGTCAGTCCGGCAACAACAACTTGATTTAAATATTCTTCTTTTCCTGTTAACGTATCCATATAGTTCAGCTCAATGACATCGCCAATTTCCTTATAAACGGCCTTCATCTCTACAAACTTTTCCGCTTCATTGTCCTCGTATGGAATGGTATCAATGACAATTGCTGCAAATTGATCTTGATTCAATAACTTTTCATACTCCACACCAGCCGTTTGTGCATAGGAGCGAAGATTTTCTTCATCTAAAGATATTAAATTGATATAGTATGGATACTTTCCATCCTTTAATATACTTTTATCGTTTTTGACACTGTCCTTCAGTATATCCGTAATAGATGTTTCTTCTATCCAAGAATTCACATTTCTTATTTTCCTCGTAAAATTAGATTCTGTCACATTGTCCAGATTTGCAAACGATTGTATTAGCTTTACATCATCAGCAGACTCCTTTGAGTTCAATGACACTTGTAGATCATAATTTATACCATCCTGCGATAGAACGAGAGATTTCTTTAAATGATCAGTAAAAAATGAAACAGCTAAAAATAGTACAATGCTGATAATAAGTGAAAAGACGGTTGCCTTGTATCTTCGTTTATTCCTTTTTAAATTCTTTAGCCCTATTTCTGCTTCAAACCCAAATAGCTTGCGAATGAGCTTTGATGTTTTCACAGCCTTGCCAGTCAGTTTGACGTCTGAAGTTTGCCGAATGGCATCAATAGCAGAAATTTTCGAGGCTCTAATCGCCGGAATATACGTTGAAATAAAGATCGTCAAAATGGATACACCACAGGCAATGAAGATCGTCATTGGTGTAAGGGTCACTTCTAATTTCTGAGTAACTCCTAATGCCCCTTGAATAATGGAATTAATGAACAAAAAGGTTATGCTAAGCCCAGCAAGACCTCCTAATATTCCGATTGGGATGCTAATTACACCTATTACAAAGCCCTCAAAAAATACCGAATTCCTCTTCTGCCTTTTCGTTGCTCCAACACTCGACAGCATGCCTAAATGTCGGGAACGTTCTGAGACTGAAATAGCAAATGCATTATAGATGAGTGAAACAGAGCCAACGATAATAACTGTCATAATGACGGCCGATAAAGAAAAAAGCGTAGCATTTAAGTTGTCATTATTCGTTACCCCGTAATAGCGCAATAAATTATTATTAAAATAAACCTTGTTAATCTTGTTGTTTTCAGCGAATTCTTCACCATGAGCATATAAAGAGCGATTTACCTTTTTTAAAATGACCGCCGCATCTGTCTTATCCTCTGCACCTATTTTACTATCTTCTATATAGGTGATAATTGTATATCCTGGTGACCATGTTGGCTCCCATTCAGGCCTCTTCATAATGCCAACAACTGTATAGTTTTCTGTTTTCTTTTCTTCTAATGTTTCAATTATTTTTCCGTTCTCTGTTTGTAATGGATCGGTTTGAGATAGGACTAGTAAGCCTTCCTGATTAGTTATTTGCCTTTCCCCAGCTTGAAGCTTTATTTGATCTCCCAGCTTGTATTCAACCCGAGCATTATTCACAATTTCTTCTGAAAGAACAACCTCATTTTCTGCTTTTGGCAGCTTTCCCCTGCTTAACTCAATAGGGAAATTTTGCAGCCCTTCAGAATTATATGCTTTTATAAATAAATATGGTTTATTTTCATTTTGGCTCCCTGCCAAATAGGCATAGCCAAGATCCTTTGTTAAGATGACTTTTTTTGAATCTTCATCACTTTTTATCGCCTCTAGCTGTTCCTTATTTACGTCCTTATAAAGAACATGCCATTCTCCCTCATTTGCGATTGTCTGTCTTTTCATTAAATCTAAAAAGGAGATACCTAGCGTTGTCACGGCCATAATCATCGCGACAGAAATGATAACACCTATAATCGTAACTAAAGTTCTTCTCTTGTTTTGCTTTAAATGTCTAATTGTTAACTTATTGACAATATTCATGGTCGAATCACCTCGTCCTTGGCGATCCTTCCATCCTCTATAGAAATGACCCGGTCAGCCTGCAAAGCGATTCGTTCATCATGAGTAATAACAATCAAAGTCTGATTAAAGGTTTTATTAAACATCTTTAACAGATCAATAATTTCCCCGCTGTTCTTACTATCAAGATTGCCAGTCGGTTCATCTGCCAGCATAATGGCTGGATTGCTTATAAGCGCTCTGCCAATAGAAACCCTTTGCTGCTGCCCGCCTGATAGCTGATTCGGCAAATGGTTTAAACGATTTTGCAAGTTTAAAATTTTTACGAGCTCATCAAACTGCTTTTTATCAACCTTATGTTCATCTAGAAGCAACGGCAAAGTTATATTTTCTTCAACCGTTAGAACTGGGATTAGATTATAGAATTGATAGATCAGCCCTATTTGCCTGCGTCTGAAAATGGCAAGCTGTGTTTCATTAAGCTGATAAATATCAGTATTGTCCACTAGCGCTCTTCCACTCGTTGGTCTATCCACGCCTCCAAGCATATGAAGCAGTGTTGATTTTCCTGAACCTGATGGACCGATAATGGCTACAAACTCACCTTTTTCGACTGAGAAAGAAACATCATCAAGTGCTTTAACCGCCGTTTCCCCTTTGCCATAAATTTTAGACAGATTTTCTATTTTCAAAATTCCCATTGTAAACCCTCCATTATGTAACTGATGAGTTCATTTTATCTGTCTAAAATGACTATGGAGTGACTTTCAAGTGACAATTTAGTCACTTTGCGAAATGGCTTTATTAATGAATTTTGTTGGCGATCATACTCATGTTTTCGTCCCGAATAAAACCGGTTCGCAAGCATGGCATAATAATCACGAATATAGCCTCCTAAATTACTTGCTTGTAAAACTTTATCGTAAACTGTGTCCCTTTCTCTTTCTCACTTTTCACATCGATTGCACCGTTTTGAGTCGCGACAATGCTATGGGCCATAGCTAAACCAATCCCAACGCTGTCCTCCCCCGCATTTTTTCCTTTGTAAAAACGTTTAAAAATATAAGGCAGATCCGCTTTCGGAATCCCCTTGCCATTATCAGCAATGACAATCTCAGTAAATAAAGCATTCTCGGAAAAAGAGATGAAAATCGTGCCTCCATTTGGCGTATGCTCGATACAATTTTTCAAAATATTAATGAGTGCCTCTGCTGTCCAATTAAGGTCACCACAAAACGAAACATTTTTCTCGCCCTTTATCGAAAGAGTCTGTTCCTTAATATCCATTGGAATAAGCATAGGCTCTAGTGCTTTTTCTATTAGTTTTTCTACTAAGATCTGATCTTTTTTGAATTGAACAGTTCCGGCATCAATTTTTGATAGTTTCAATAAGGATGAAACGAGCCATTCTATTCTTTCAAGCTGTGTTTGGATATTGCGCGTGAATTCTGTTCTTTTTTCAATAGGAAGCTTCGGTTCACTTAATAAATCGGCCATCATAACCATGGAGGTAAGCGGCGTTTTTAGCTGATGGGAAATATCTGATATCGCATTCATTAAACGGATTTTATCCTGCTCTAATAAAGTTCCCTGGGAGGATAACATAAGCGTCACTTTATAAATATTGTTTTTTAGAATACTCAGCTCGCCTTCACGATTATCGCGAACATCTAGTGAATAATCGCCTCCGCTAATTTGCCGTAAATAACCGGATAGCTTTTCGATTTCTCGGTATCTCCAGCCTGTGAACCATAAGCTGACTCCCACTAGCAAAACAGAGGTTACGAAAACAAGAATTACGGCTGCAAAGGAGATAAAAGAGGCTGCGACAATGGCGGCAATGCTAATAGAGCACAATGTAAGTATAAGTACTTTCACTTCATTATTCCGAAGCAAGCTAATCACCAACCTTATATCCCAAGCCGCGTACTGTCTTAATAATCGTTGGATGTTGCGGCTGATCCTCAAGCTTCTCCCGCAATCTTTTAATATAAACCGTTAAAGTATTATCATTCACAAAGTCCCCTGCCACATCCCAAATCTGTTCTAATAACTGATTTCTTGTTAACACTTGTCCGATATGATTGAAAAAGATGAGCAGCAGACGATATTCTAATGCTGTCAAAACAACCTCATTCCCATTTTTATAAACCTTTCCTTCAAGTGTATTAATTTTGATGTTTCCCAGCTCAAGACTAGCTGTCGTGGATTGTTTATTGTACCTTCTTAGCACAGATTTCATCCTGGAAAGAAGCTCGCGAATACGAAAAGGCTTCGTTATGTAATCATCCGCTCCCATATCTAATCCCATTACGACATTCACTTCATCATCAATCGCTGTGAGAAAAATGACAGGAACATCGCTCCGCTCCTTCACTAGCTTGCACAATTCATACCCGCTACCATCTGGGAGAGATAAATCAAACAAGCATAAATGGATCTGATTTAATTCTTTTGTGATCACTTCTTTGGCAACTGCGGCATTGTGACAAATAATGGGGGAATAATTTTCTTGCTGAAGTGAATATTCAAGTCCCGATGCAATCGTCTTATCATCTTCTACGAGTAAAATTTTCATTCAGATGATCATCCTTACTCTAAAAAATTTGGAATCTATGTGATGCCTTACTATCATCATAAAGGCTAATAACCATTTAGTAAAATAAGGGAAACAAGGGGATTTCGAGTAGTATATTTACTTTTAAAGGCAAAAAGGAGGAACTTACGGCAATAAGAGGACTGCTCTTTTACCACTAAAGGCAAAAGCGGGGGCTGACGGGCAATGGAAAGGCAGCTCTTTTACCACAAATAGCAAAATTGGATGATTACGGGCAATGAAAGGACTCCTCTTTTACCACAAAAGAAAAAATACGGGGGCTGACGGGCAATAGAAGCGCTGCTCTTTTACCACAATTAGCAAAAGAGAGATTTGGCGGGTAATGAAAAAGTAGTTCTTCATTAAGTGTAAAGAGAATCCTTGTAGAAATAAAAAATAGAGCATTGTCATTAAACAACGCTCCATTTCGGTTACTCATTTTACTCACCAAAGTCCACATTGTGATACACTTGCTGCACATCATCTAAATCTTCAAGGGCATCAATCATTTTTTCAAATTTTGCTTGTGCATCTTCTGGCAATGGAATTTCGTTTTGGGCAAGCATCGTAATTTCTGCAACTGTAAATTCATTTACACCTGCATTTTTAAATGCTTCCTGCACGGCATGAAATTGATCTGGTTCCGCATAGACGATAACAGCCTCGTCTTCTTCTAAAATATCTCGTGCATCTACATCTGCTTCCATAAGGATTTCAAGCACTTCATCGGCTGATTTTCCTTCAAGGCCAATAACAGCAGTAGCATCAAACATATAAGCTACTGATCCGCTTACTCCCATATTTCCACCGTTTTTCCCGAATGCCGCACGCACATCTGATGCTGTACGATTCACGTTATTTGTCAGCGCATCAACGATGACCATTGAGCCGTTAGGACCGAAGCCCTCGTAGCGAAGCTCGTCATAGTTCTCGTCTGAACCGCCCTTAGCTTTGTCGATCGCACGGTCAATAATATGTTTTGGAACATTGTATGTTTTAGCTCTTTCCAATACAAACTTTAATGCCTGATTGGCTTCCGGGTCTGGCTCGCCTTGTCTGGCAGCAACGTAAATTTCGACTCCGAATTTAGCATATATACGGCTAGTATTTGCATCTTTTGATGCCTTTTTATCTTTAATATTATTCCATTTACGGCCCATATTGACCACTCTCTTTCTACTTTAAATCTACATAAAAAATATTAATACGAAATAGGTTATTTTTTCAATACTTTTTCTTTCCAATTTGGCAAATGCTACTTGTTTTCAGCATATATTATACCTCATATAATTTGTTTTTTTCGAGTATTTATGAGTAACTTACATATTAAAGGAATTCTAAATGAAATAGGGAATTATTTTTATATCAATGAATGAGGGGGATAAATATGGGGGAAAAATCCATTAATTATACAACTGAAGTTCCTACTCCTGACCGACTTTATCAGCTCTACCAGCTTGAAGGCTGGAATGACTTCTTGAAATTGCCGAAGGAGCTTTTACATAGGGCTATGGTTCAAAGCTGGTCAGTTATTAGTGCTTATGATAGAGAACAGCTAATCGGTACCGGAAGAATCATTTCGGACGGACTTATAAACGGATATATTTGTGGGGTCATCGTCCACCCTGACTATCGAAGCCAAGGAATAGGGGGAGAAATTGTCAAAAGGCTTGTAGAAAAGGGTAGAGCCTCAAATTTGCATATACAATTATTAAGCGAAGAAAAGAAAGCTCCCTATTACGAAAAGCTAGGATTTGAAGTTTTTACAGTTGGAATGAAATATAGCAGAGAATAATTAGATTTTGATTTAGAAACAGTTTTTAAGGACATGCTTTCGTGGGTTTTCCCTTTTTTGGAAAAAACATCTCGACTTAAGTGCGGAAACCTGGGCAAAAGTACTCCTGAAAACAGAGGTTAAATAGTCTGAATTTTCCTATTTACAATCCCTAAAGTCTGCGTTATGATAATAACACACTTTTTAGGGGGGCTAGGAATATGAGAAAAACTAAGTTACTTTCAATTGTACTGCTCTCTATATTTTTCTCGTTCCTAATTGCGCAATATCCCGGTGGACATACAAAATGGACAGCAGATCATGAACAACATGCTGTTATTTCATCTGATACGGTAGAAAGTTTTCTTTTAAAGGATGACATAAGAAAGTTTCTTTTTAAGCTGAACTTTAATATTGAAGCTCTTTGGCTTTTTACACTTGCTTTATCACTATTCTGCAGTAAATTAATTGGGTCTTCCCAAAGAGTCATGTTCTTTATTCCGATTTTCTATCAATCCAATTACGTGGTTTTTTCTCCTTCCTATTCATAAAAAAACGAAGGAGGAGAGTAATATGTGGATTCGCTTCTTATTAATCGGTTTATTTTCACTCACTGCATCAAGCTTGTTATTTTACCAGGGAGTCGAAATTTACCAAGCATTCACTGATTATTTTAAAAAGAGTTAGTTAAAAGGCCAGTTCCGTGTTGCTCAAACATTCCATGCACCCCGGAACTGGCTTTACTTATTAACTACTAATACTCAATGTCCTCAAAATCCTTTGGCTGTGGGACTGGTTGCTTTGACTCTGGATTAGTAAATTCTCTAATGAGCTGTTTCTCATTCTCTGCTTCTACATGAGTAATTTCATTTTCTCTTTGTTGCTCCTTCATAGTAATCATCCCCTTTAGATTTAATTAAACGCTTCTTTAAAAGGTTTCACTATTTTTGGAGAAACATGCATAATGCCTTAATGCCCATTCATATAAGTTCCTAATTTCCTCTAGTTTTCCTTTCTACTCATTATTCGAGCCTCTTCATCTTATTTCACTTTACGATTAAAATATTTTTCAATGTTAGTGTTTTAAGTCCGATCTTGCAAATTTCCAACATTGGGCTCTTCTATGTTAAGTTCTAAGCCCGAGCTCTCCAAAACACTTACATTGGACCATTCCATGTTAGTGTTTTAAGTCATATCTTTACAATACCCCAACATTGGGCTCTTCTATGTTAGTGTTTTGAGCCCGTTCCATCCAAAACCCCAACATTGAACCCCTCAACAAGCATTTAATTCTTTCACTTCAAACAAAAGAGGCTAACCAATTGGTTAACCTCCAAAGTCTTATCCTTAACTTGCTTTCCCTTCTGTCGCCATTTCCTTTTTCTCCTTCGAAAAAAACCATCCTCCTGCTGCGATCAAAATGAGGACAGTATAGAAAATGATTTTCCACTCCATGGAGTGTGCAAACGAAGAAGGGAGCACGGATAATGCCGGGTGAGAAAGTGTATAAACCGAAAGCTTAACCCCGACCCAGCCAACAATCATAAACGCTGCAATTTCTAATCCAGGCTTCTTTTGCAGAAGATTAACAAATACATTGGCCGCAAATCGCATAATAATTAATCCTATTAATCCTCCGGCAAAAATGACGATAAATTTTCCTCCGTCAAGTCCTCCAATGTTCGGAAGGCTTGTATCCGGAAGTGCTACCGCAAGTGCAACTGCTGCTAAAATAGAATCAATCGCAAAGGCGATATCCGCTAATTCCACTTTAAAAACCGTCATCCAGAAGCCAGCCTTTTTCTTTTCCTCTTGGGAAGATGCTTTTTCTTTTCCCTTATTCACGATAAGCTTTCTAAATATATGATTGAAGGCAATAAATAATAAATAAAGTGCACCGATTGCTTGAACCTGCCAGATATCGACTAGATATGAAATAGCAAATAAGGATCCGAATCGGAATATAAAGGCACCAGCCAGCCCATAAAATAATGCCTTTCTTCTTTCCTGCTCAGGAAGATGTTTAACCATAATCGCTAGCACTAATGCATTGTCAGCCGCCAAAAGTCCTTCTATCCCAATCAACAGCAGTAATACCCAGCCATATTCTAATAAAATTGATAATTCCATTGTTACTCCTCCATTTTTTCTATAAAGTGACCTACTTCTAAGCGATCGTTTTTTATTTCTTTACTTTATTTGCTAACTCAGCCTTCTTTTCAAGACGTTTTTCAATGATTTCCAATTGAACCTTATCTTTCATGATTTCTTCCTTGTTTTCCTTAAAAAGCTGTTCAAATGAAGTTTTTCTTCTTTTTAACATTTTATTTCCCCCTTTTTTATAAAGCATTTCCTTTTTTGCAAACAAAAAAACCTTTACCAGCAAGCGGTAAAGGTTTAATAAACAAATAAAGACCTTTACCGTAAATAGGTAAAGGTCTTGCTAACAACGATAATAAGTTGCCGACAATGCCGGGAGATCAGATCTCCGAAGTGACGACTTTGCCGTTAAAGCTACTCCCCTTTAGGAGAAACTATTTAATTAATACATTAATCATAATTGAAATAAATGGTTCTGTCAATTACTTTAACAACCTAATTATATTCCAATCCATAACGGCTAGTTTTCTTTTTCGTGATAATATGCTTATCATCAATACGCTTTTCGATTTCCTCAAGCTGATCTCTGTCTCTTAGAAGTTCTTCTCTATTCTTTCTGATTAAACTTGATAATGTTACTCTTTTTCTGCTCATTGTAATATCTCCCTTTATTCATGTTGTATGGTTCATAGAATGTATCCCCATTTATATGCATAGCCCTAAAGGCTGTTACTCAAACACAATTGTTTTATTCCCATGGACAAGAACACGATCTTCTACATGCCAAGCAACTGCCTCCGCGAGAACGGTTCTTTCCACATGGCGACCAGCTACTTTTAAATCCTCTGACGAGTAGCGGTGGTTTACGCGCAGAACATCCTGCTGGATAATTGGCCCTTCATCTAAATCATTTGTTACATAGTGGGCGGTTGCTCCGATCAATTTCACTCCCCTGTTAAAAGCTCTCACATATGGGTTGGCCCCAACAAAGGCTGGAAGGAATGAATGATGGATGTTGATAATTTGGTTCGGGTATTTCGATATAAAATTCGGCGAAAGAATTTGCATATATCTTGCCAGTACAATAAAGTCTACTTTCCCATCTAATAGCTCTAATGTCTTCTGCTCAGCTTCCTGCTTCGTTTCATGAGTCAGCGGGATATGGTAAAAAGGAAGCCCGTAACTTTCAACCTCATCAGCTAAGTGAGCATGATTGCTAATCACTAACGGGATATCCACTGGCAATTCCTTTGACTTCCAGCGCCATATTAGCTCCAGGAGACAATGATCCATTTTGGATACAAAAATCGCCATCCTCTTTCTCTTCTTAGAACTGCTAAGCTGCCAATCCATAGAGTGATTTTGTGCAATATCATGCAGATCCTGTTCAAGTCCTTCAATAGATGTGTCAAAGTTTTGTAAATCAAACTCAATCCGCATAAAGAATCTGCCTGCCTGCGGGTCGGTTGTATGCTGATCAAAGTGAACAATATTCGCTTGATGCTCTAATAAAAAATTGGAAATGATCGAAATAATCCCCGGCTTTTCTGGGCACGAAATCAGTAATACGCCTCTATTTCCTTTTTCTCTCGTTGTCATTGAAACACCTCAATTCAAAATTAAGCATGAATGGCTCTTCCATCTACTGCTAACGCAGCCTCCCCGATTGCTTCTGCTAACGTTGGATGCGGATGAATCGTTCTAGCAATGTCCATTGATGTAGCTTCAAGAACGCGAGCAAGACCTGCCTCTGTAATCATATCTGTCACATGCGGGCCAACCATATGGACACCGAGCAGCTTTTTCGATCCTTCTTCTACAACTATTTTCACAAATCCATCTGATTCACCGTAAACAAGGGCTTTTCCGATTGCACGGAATGAGAATTTCCCTGTTTTCACCTCGTAACCTTGCAGCTTTGCTTCTTCCTCTGTTAGCCCTACACTCGCAACCTCAGGACTGCTATATATACATTTTGATACTAGTGTTGGATCCAGCGGCGTTGGATTTTCACCTGCAATATGTTCTATCGCGATCATTCCTTCATGTGAAGCTACATGTGCCAGCTGTAATCCTCCAATGACATCCCCAATTGCGTAAATATTAGACTCATTTGTTTGATAGTATTCGTTTGTAACGATAAACCCGCGCTCAACGTTAATCGTCGTATTCTCAAGACTTATCGACTCGATATTAGGTAGTCGGCCTACAGAGACGAGAAGTTTGTCTGCAGAAAATATTTTCTCTTCGCCCCGATGCTCAGCCTTGATTGTTACACCATCTCCCTTTTCCAGGGACTGAGGAAGCACCTTAGCACCTGTAACAATCTTAACCCCTTTTTTCTTCATCAAACGCTGTACTTCCTTAGATATATCTACATCCTCTGTCGGAATAATTCGATCAGCAAATTCAATCACTGTTACTTCCAATCCGAAATCAACGAGCATCGAAGCCCATTCAATCCCAATCACACCGCCGCCAACAATAATAATCGACTTTGGCAATTCTTCCATTTGAAGCGCTTCATCCGATGTCATGACATACTTTCCATCGGCTTCTAGTCCTGGAAGTGTCCTTGGACGTGATCCAGTTGCAATTACTATATTTTTAGGAGCAAGAATGATTTCCTCTTCCCCATTATTCAAATCTACCAATATGTTTCTAGACTCTAGGATTCTGCCTTTTCCTTCATAGACATCAATTTTTCCTTTTTTCATTAAGTGCTGAACACCTTTAAACAGGCGGTCAGTAATCTCAGCTTTTCTTGCCTGTACCTTGGAAAAATCAAGTCCAACTTCGGGGGCTATTACACCATATGCTGCTGCATTTTTTGTCGTTGCATAAACCTCCGCGCTTCGAAGTAATGCCTTACTAGGAATACAGCCTGCATGAAGACATGTTCCTCCAAGCTTTCCTTTTTCAACAACCGCAGCTGATAAACCTAATTGAGAGGCACGAATAGCCGCAACGTATCCCCCTGTACCGCCACCAATAATGACTACATCATATTCTTTGGTCAAATCATTCTCTCCTTTGGATATATTGTGAACTTTTTAACAATCAATCCCTAAATTTATCCACGAAAAAAAGGACAGAAAAAGGGTAAGATTGTTTACCCTTCTCTGTCCTTTTACCTGAGAGTTTAAGCCCAAATTAATAATGGGGTCCCCTTGGGTGTCGTCTAGTTTTTACGAGCTCTCCAGAGATGCGTCCCGTTGTGGTTCCTCTACCTGAGAGATTTGTTCCAAGGGTCTTTTTGGAACTTGCTCCTTCGGTGGCTTGTCGTAATGCTCTCTCCCACAACCGTCATCCGCCTGTATTGAATTTTCTATAAATTTAGAATAATACTTTAGCGCTGTAATGTCAAGCATTTTTACAGAATCTTAATCTTTTTTGGGAAAAAGTTCACAAAGTGTTCATTCCTGTATGAAAACCACAAACTTTTTTACAATAATTGTAGATTGACAGCATTTGATCTGCCTATTAGAATATTATCTTTGGGTACCCGCCCACGTGGTTCGTAACCATCCCACGATAAAAAACTAAGGAGAGAATTTAATATGAATGTAAAAACGCTTGTCGGAAATGGCATTTTAGCAGCTTTATATATTGCTGTCTCCATGCTGATCCAGCCTTTTGGATTTACCAATATCCAGTTTCGTGTTTCCGAAATGTTTAATCATCTAATCGTCTTTAACAAGAAATATATTTTCGGAATGGTATTAGGTGTATTTTTAACGAATTTATTATTTTCACCAATGGTCGCGTACGATCTTATTTTCGGTGTCGGACAAACGCTGATTTCATTATTAATCACGATTGCATGCTGCCGATTTATTAAAAATATTTGGGCACGCATGGTAGTAAACACACTTGTTTTCACCTTTACCATGTTCCTTATCGCCTTAGAGCTTCATCTTGCCTTTGGCTTGCCATTTATGTTTACATGGCTCACAACCGCTATTGGCGAATTCATCGTAATGGCAGTTGGAATGCCTATTATGTATGCATTAAATAAGCGTGTAAATTTTGAAAAGGCCATTTAGTAAAAGAGTTGGCGTGTGCCAACTCTTTTTTATATTCATACTGTAACTGCCGCAAAAAATTCGTTATAAAGTGCCCGGACCGCTCGGTTCTCATCGATTTCCTTCACACCAAACATCATGCTCACCTCAGAGGAGCCTTGGTTAATCATTTCGATATTAACCCCCGCTTTTGCCAAAGCCTTTGATGCTCTTGCTGTTGTACCAATATTGTGGCGCATTCCTTCACCTACAACCATGATAAGCGCAAGACTATGCTCAATCACGACTTCATCAGCATCTAGCTCTATCTTAATTCGATCAATGATCTCCTCTTCCATACCAGGAGCAAATTGATTTTCCCTTAAAATAATGGAAATATCATCGATTCCTGACGGTGTATGCTCATAGGAAAGACCATAGCTTTCTAATATCTCCAATAGCTTTCGGCCAAATCCAATTTCTCTGTTCATTAAGTATTTACTAACATAAATACTGCAGAAGCCTTCGTCACTTGCAATCCCAATAACCGGGCCATTTGTATTGTCCCGCTCATAAACAATTCGAGTGCCTGGTGCCGATGGATTATTCGTATTCTTTATATGTACCGGTATCCCCGCTCGGAATGCCGGAACAAGTGCCTCATCATGTAAAACACTGAATCCCGCATAGGAAAGCTCACGCATTTCTCTATAAGTTAATTCCTTGATTTCCTTTGGTCTTTCTACGATAAAAGGATTAACTGAATAAACAGCATCCACATCTGTAAAGTTTTCGTACAAGTCTGCTTTGATTCCATTAGCTAGGATGGAGCCAGTAATATCTGATCCGCTCCGTGAAAAAGTAAAGATCTCACCTTCCTTGCTATAACCAAAAAAACCTGGAAAAATGACAATGCCTGAACGCTCACGCAGTTCAAACAAACGATCATAGGCCTCTGGCAAAACCTGAGCATGACCTGGTTCTGCACTCACCAAAAGCCCAGCTTCCTTCGGGCTTACATAGTGAGCCTCCACACCCTGTTTACGGAAATAAGCCGCAACCAGCTTAGCATTGTTGTCTTCGCCGCTCGCCTTCAGTAAATCCATGAATCTATCTCGGTTGCTTTTATCTGAATTTACCCTTTCAAGTAAATCCTGTTGAATAATGTGAATGATTTCATCTGATAAGTCTAATTCCTCTGCAATTAAAGCATATCTTTCAATAACAGCATCGAACTTTTGCTTTGGATCTTTATTTTGCAAACATAGCTCTGCACATTCAATCAAGAGATCTGTTACCTTTTCGTCCTCTCCAAATCTCTTACCTGGTGCAGACACGACAACTACCTTCCTTGCGGGATCAGAAACAACAATCTGGAAGACCTTTTCTAGTTGTTTTCCGGATGCTAAAGAAGATCCGCCAAACTTTACGACTTTCATCCTGACATCTCCTAACCTGTAAAAAATATATCCCTAATTTTACTCCTATTCAGAAAATAATCAAGAGTTTTTCCTCTCTACAAGGACATTTGTTTACTAGTAACGGACAAGATAGTTCTAAATACCCATTATTATTTCGGCACTTCTAGACACTTCCGAATGTTTTTTTATTAAAAAGGTTTATCATTAACAACTTTACCCATTTTTAAAATATAATAGGATTAAATCAATAAGAAATAAGGGAGCAGACTATATGGGGATTCTTATTGTGGACGACAACCAGGCGAACTTGTTTGTTATCGAAAACATTCTTAAGCGTGCAGGCTATGATGATTACTTATCATTTACTTCAGCACAGGATTTATTCACTTTTTTGCTAAAGGAACAGCCACTAGATATAGGAAAACAGATAGACATTATCTTAATGGATATCATGATGCCTGAAATGGACGGAATTGAAGCATGTAAACAACTCCAGCAAATTCCACATTTAAAGGATATTCCTGTTATATTTGTAACCGCTCTTGAAGATTCTAATAAGGTAGTTGAGGCACTTGATGCTGGCGGCATTGACTATGTGACGAAACCGATAAATAAGACCGAACTACTGGCAAGAATTCGAGTGGCATTAAGACTGAAATACGAGAAGGACTGGCATATTGAGCAAGAAGAAAAGATCCGAAATGAGTTAGAATTATCCATGCATGTCCAGACAGGCTTGTTAAGCGAGCCGGTTTATAAGGATAACCTTTTATTAAAGGCTTCCTACTTACCCGCGTATAAATTAGCAGGTGATATGTACTATTGGCATAAAATAAATGATCATCGTTTTGCTGCTATACAGCTTGACATGATGGGGCACGGGATATCAGCATCACTTGTATGCATGTTTATATCTTCAGTATTAAGGGATTCAATCACAACATATGCCGATCCTGAGTATGTCATGAAGGAGCTTAACCGCTGGATGAATTCTTTAAACCATCGAAACCAGCAAATTCCTTATTATTTTACGGCTATTTATCTTGTGCTTGATACGAAGGAGAAAACGCTGGAATACGTAAATGCAGGTCATCCAACTGGATTTGCTCTTGTCAATCATACCGAACTAAAAGAGCTTGCTAGCAATACTTGTGCTGTTGGATTCTTCGAAGAAATCGAAATCAAAAAATCAATTATTACATATACAGATTCTATTCAATTGCTATTATGTACTGACGGGGTTGAAGAAACCATTGATCATCATGAATCTGACGGCTATGAATTTATTAAGAACATCGCCTCATCCTATTGGCATGATTCTAAAAGCAAAGAACCTATTGATTTTATATTAACGAAAAAACAACAAGTCAACGCAGATGATGACATTTGTGTAGTATTAATTCAAGCGAAATAAATAGAAAAGCGGAAGCGCCTTCGGAACATCAAAGGGCAATGTTCCTGCGATGAATACTCGCAGAAGCTTTCCTTTGTGTCCACCCCCGACAAGCACAAGACGAGCCTCTCGGAAAGGTGAGCTCTACCTTTCAGGATTGGCTTGTGACCTCGAGGTCGACAAAAACGCGACGTCCTCCCAAAAGCTTCACTTTTGGTCGTGCGATGATTACGCTTCCGAAGCGTTCCTTGTCCTGTCGCATTGTCGACACTAGTACGTCCTTCCTGTACGTCGGGGGTAGGCGCTCCTCCTAAAAGCTAACGCTTTTTCTCATGCGATGATTATGCTGCCGAAGCGTTCCTTGTGGAGCTAGACAAAAGGAAGCAATTATTCAATTTGAATAGTTGCTTCCTTTTTTTAAAATATTACAAGTTAACATCCACTTTAATCAATTTTTCCTCATCTTTATCAATGCCGATATACCTTAATGTTTCGGCATGGGTTTGATGATTGTATATGGACATTAAGATGGAAATGGCAATGCCCTTTCGATAGGCATGATAGCCGAATGTTTTTCTAAGTGTATGCATGCCAATCTTGCCGCAAATGCCAACTTCCTTGGCAGCTTGATTAATGATTCGGTAAGCCTGCTGACGCGAAATGGGCAGATCATTCTTTTTGGATTTGAAAAGATAATCATCTTCCATAAAAACAAATGTAGCTAAATAGTTTTGCAAAGCCGCCTTCACTTTACTATTAATATAATGAACCTTTTGCTCATCCCTTTTATCGTCATGAAGATAAAGAAATTCCTTTATTTCCGCACCGTCCCAAATATCTCCGACCTTTAAACATAGCAAATCATGCACTCGAATGCCTGTGTTAATGCCAAATACAAATAGTAAAAAGTCTCTTAATGATTGCTTCTTTAAGTTTTCTTTCATCGCGTTAATTTTTTCGACATCCTTAATAGGATCGACGTATTCCACTGTGGTTCCTCCTGCTATCTAATGTTACTAAAATAAGGTATCAGAAATTGCAAAGACATACAATAAGATATTTCAGCAACTTTCATAGATATATCAGCGACTTTCGAGATTATCAGCGACTCTCATATATATCCACCATTCAGTTTTTCTCACCTTATTTCCCCTCTAGAAATTCCTTCAAATCATCCTGTACACTTTCCTTTGTAAGCTCAACCTTTGAACGATAGGCAGCCCGATTTAATAAATGCGCTACCACTGGAGAGGTTAGAAATACAAAGAAAATGCCTAGTATGAGTCTAATACTGAAGTAGCCGTCAGCCAGCAAGAAGAAAAGAAAGGTCCCGAATAATGTACAAAGCACCCCTAAGCTTGCACTTTTTGATACCGCATGTGAACGGGAATACACATCAGGCAGCCGAATTAATCCGATGGCGCTTAGAAAGCTCAGAACCGTGCCGATTAAAAGAAACACAGCAACAATGATGTCAATGTATACGTTTTCGTTCAATCACAACACCTCTTTCAATGAATCTCGCAAAGGCAATCGTACCAACGAATGAGAGGATGCCAATTAATAAAATGATGTCAAAAAAAGCATGTGTCCTCAAAAGGATCGAAAGGCATGCTACACTAGCAATCAGGTTTACCCCAATATTATCTAATGCCATTACCCGATCTGGTGTAGAGGGTCCTTTTATAACACGATAGAGAGCAGCAAGGATCGAAAGGGACAAGAAGAATAAACAGACTAATAATAATTGATTAAACATTATCGGGTTACCTCCTTAATCGCTTTCTCATATTTTATCTGCGACTGAAAAACAGCATGCTTGGAGTCTGGCAAATTTAAGGCATGGAGATAAAAAACCTTATTGCTTGGAGAAACCTCCATAACAACAGAGCCTGGGGTTAAGGTTAATAGTAAAGCAAGTAACGTAATTTCCAAATCCCCTTCTAGATCCGTCTCCATTTTAAATATCCCAGGGGTGACATCGATCTTAGGCCTGATGACTTCTTTAATAATCGCGATACTAGATGTAACCGATTCACTCAAAAATAGGATAAACAGCTTCATAATGGCGATAAACCGTTTCAAATAAAAGGATGTTGGGAAAAAGCGCCTTAAAGAAAATATCACGATAATTCCCACTAGATATCCGCCAAAAAAGGACAATATACTCCATTCATCCTGAAAAAACATCCATAAAAAGGCGATAAAAAGATTTATTAACACCTGAACTGGCAAGGTTTCTCCTCCCTTCCGGAAATGCGCAAGCGCCTTGGTCACCCCCGACAAGCATAAGACGAGCCTCACGGAAAGGTGTTCTTTCCTTTCTGGGAGGATCGGCTTATGACCTCGAGGGGGTAGGCGCTGGAGCTGGACATAATACTATTTGGCTCCCGCCATTACTGCTTCAATATAAAGTCTTGGATTCAATAACCCATCTGCGGCTATTTGAACATATTCATGAATTCCTTCTGCACCTAATCCTAGTGTAATCGTCAGAGCAGTCAGGCATCCTAATGGAAACATTAAACCTTTCGTTGTTCCCTTTTCCATTTCCTTGCTTAAAGCCGTTTCTCCCCAAAAAACATTCATAAAGATTTTCATAATCGAATACAAGACCATTAGACTCGTTAATAATCCAATTCCGCCTAACCAGTAATACCCTGCTTCAAACGTTCCTCTTGTAATGAAGACCTTTCCCAAGAAACCGCTTAATGGCGGAATACCTGCTAACGATAAGGCGGCAATAAAGAACATCCAGCCTAAATAAGGATGATTGCGAATGAGTCCGCTTATTTCCTTTAGCTTACTTGTACCCGTAATGACGATAATCGCACCGCCTAAAAGGAAAATAAGTGCCTTAATTAGGATGTCATGAATGAGATAGTACAAGGAACCCATTATGCCGTTCGGCGTTAGGGAGGCAAGTCCAGCGATAATAAAACCTACCCCTACTATCACGTTATACGTTAAGATTCTCTTGATATCCCAATAGGCAATTGCTCCAATGGCTCCAAGTAGCATCGTTAATGCGCCAAGAATCCCAATAATGAAATGGGTAACCTCTGGCTTATGATAGAAAACAAGTGTAAACGTCCGAAATAAAGCGTAGATCCCCACTTTTGTTAAGAGCGCCGCAAAAATAGCAGCGATGGCTGTTGGCGGTGCACTATATGCACCTGGCAGCCAGAAGAAAAGAAAAAGTGCTGCCTTCATGCCAAAAACAATTAAAAATAATAGGGAAACCGTTGTCAGCAATCCATCCTGCCCCGCCTCAGCCACTCTCAAAGATAAATGAGCAAAATTTAATGTCCCGAGCATAGCATATAGATAGGCGATAGCCACAAGAAGTAAGGAAGACGATAAAACATTGATCAGGATATACTTGATGGACTCCCGAAGCTGTAACTTTGTTCCTCCTAAGGAAATCAGTACATAAGATGAAATTAACATAACCTCAAAACAGACAAACAAATTAAATATATCACCTGTCAAAAACGACCCGTTCACACCGGTAATCAAAAATAAATAAAATGGGTAAAAATAATGCTTCTCCCTCTCCGCTCCAATTGAATGAAAGGAGAAGATCAAGCAAAAGAGCGCAACGATGCTCGCACTCATAAGCAAAATGGCTGAAAACATATCCGCTACAATACTAATGCCATAAGGAGGGGCCCATCCTCCTGCCTGAAGTGTCTGAATTCCATTCACTTTTATCTGACTCATTAATGAGACAGAGACAACACCTATAGCCATGATGGCCAGTATGCTAAGCAAGCGCTGAAAAAAAATGTTTCTCCGGAATAGGATTAAGACCAGCCCGGCAATAAGCGGAATGATGATCGGCAGTATAACAAGATTATTCATCCTTATGTCCCCTTAATTGATCCATATCATCAGTCCCAACTGTTTTATATGTTCGGTAACTAAGCACTAAAAATAAAGCAGTCACGGCAAAGTTAATGACAATGGCTGTTAAAATAAGTGCCTGTGGCAATGAATCCGTAAATGTTGTGTTGATCCCGCCTAATAAAGGGGGACCGCCCTTCTTTAATCCTCCCATGGTTAGAATTAACAAATTGACACCATGGCTGATAATCGAAGTTCCTAAAATGATCCTAATTAAGCTTTTACTTAAAACTAAATAAGTGCCAATCGAAAAAAACAGGCCAACTAGAATTGATATAAGTGTTTCCATCTCTACCCATCCTCACTTATACTCAGAATGATCGTGACAGCTGTGCCAATAACAGCTAAGGCAACACCCACATCAAAAAGCACAGCCGTAGCAAGCTCTGTTTTTCCGAAAACAGGAAGGTTAAAGTAACCAAAGGTTTGGTTTAAAAACGGTTTCCCGAAAAAAAATGAGATCATCCCAGTAAGAACAGCAAGCAGAACGCCGAAACCCGCTACTTTCTTGAAATCGACTGGAATGTTTTTTCGAACGGTTTCAATATCGAATGCGAGGTAGAGAAGTACGAGCCCTGCAGCTACACTCAAGCCGCCGATAAATCCCCCTCCTGGATTATGATGGCCTCCGAAGAATAGATATATAGAAAAGGTTAGAATAATAACGATGGCCATTTTAGTCACAGAACGCAAAATTACATCATTCGGGTTCATTCCTTAGGACCCCTCCCTGCTAATTGAAGCTTTATTAACGTATAGACTCCTAGACCTGCAATACATAGGACGAGAATTTCCAGCATTGTGTCTAATCCACGGAAATCAACAAGAATAGCATTCACGATATTCTTTGCCCCTGCAAGCGTGTAAGAATCCTCAAAGAAATTCGAAATAGATGCGAAAAGCCGATGATTATTTGCGGCCAAAGCAAGTAAAGTGACGATGACGCCAACCCCAAGAGAAATAATGAAATTCGTCATCTTAAATGATATTCTGCTTACTTCCTTTCGCAATTCCGGCAAATGATAGAAGCATAGCAGGAATAAAGCAGCCGTCACGGTCTCTACAACGAGCTGTGTAAGCGCCAGATCAGGTGCCCGGAAAATAACAAAGAACAAGGAAACGAGATAGCCTAGTCCGCCAAGGGCAATAATGGCCGTTAATCTTGATTTTGAAAGAAGGACAGCAAAGGCTGAAAAGACCATTGCGATTATTAATCCGCCTTCATAGATGCTAACCTCTGCATTATTTAAATATTGCATGGTAAACCCTTTTGAAAGCCATAGGGAACTGCCTAGAACTAGTATGAAGAAGCCAAAAATATAGACTAAATAATCTCTGATAGACCCTGTCATATATCGATTGGTTACCTTTAATGAAGATCTTTCCGTTCCTTCTAACGATAGGTTATACAAGTGATTCAGTGATAAGGATTTAGGAAAGAAATCATAAAGAAACGTCCAGCGCTTAATAAATTTATACATAATGGAACCAACGATAATCACACCGAGTGTCATATATAATTCTGTATTCCATCCATGCCACGGCTTGATCGTTACATCCATCTCACTTAATGAAAGTCCAGGCAAAACCGCCATTAATGCAGGCTGAAGAAAGTTTTTCGAAACGACATTTGGGAAAAAGAAAATAATAATGACAAGCAAGGCTAAAATGATCGGCGGAATCAACATGCCAATTGGTGCTTCATGGGCAACTTTATCTAATTTCTCTGGCCGATGTTTGCCAGTGAAGGTTTTAAAAACAAGAATCATACAATAAATAAACGTAAACACACTTGCAATCCATGCAACCCATGGAATGATCAGACCAAATGACTTCATCCCAAAAACCGGATGCTCTGCTGCCGTTAATACACTTGTAAAAAACATCTCTTTACTCAAATATCCATTAAATGGAGGAAGCCCAGCCATCGAGAAGCTTCCGATAATTGTTAGAGTAAATGAGATAGGCATCAGGCTCATTAATCCGCCTAATTTGCGTATATCACGCGTTCCTGTTTCATGGTCAATAATCCCAATTACCATAAATAGACTACCCTTAAAGGTGGAATGATTAATTAAATGAAACATAGCCGCTAATACCGCAAAAGCATAGACCGTTGACTCATCCCCAAGACCAAAATACAAAGAAGCAGAACCTAATCCAAGAAGAGACATAATCAAACCTAATTGGCTGATGGTCGAATAAGCTAGTAATGCCTTTAAATCCTTCTGATTGACAGCGTTAATGGAGCCATAAATTAACGTGATGATCCCAACCCCTGAGACGATCCAAAACCATTCACTGCTTCCGCCGAAAACAGGTGTAAATCTAGCTACTAAATAAATGCCGGCCTTCACCATGGTTGCTGAATGTAAATAGGCACTTATTGGAGTAGGTGCCTCCATTGCATCTGGGAGCCAAATACTAAATGGAAATTGGGCTGATTTTGTAAAAGCTCCTAAAAGCAGCAAAATCATAGCAGGAAGAAATAATGAATGGTCTGTAACAACATGAACTATGTTCAATATTTCACGTATACTATATGTATCTGTCATTATGGAAAGCATAATGAGACCCGATAACATCGCAAGTCCGCCAAATATCGTAATCAGCATTGATTTGAGGGCACCATATCTAGAGTTTTTCCGTTGATACCAATAGGCAATCAGTAAAAACGAAGAAATACTCGTTAATTCCCAAAATACATATAAAACTAAAATATTATCTGAAAAAACGAGACCTAGCATTGCACCCATGAATAAAAGCATATAAACATAGAAATTATGGAGTGCTTCACGCTCTTTTGACATGTAATAAATCGAATAGAGCACAACAAGCGTCCCAACTCCAGAAATTAACAGTCCAAAAATAAGCGCCAAGCCATCCAGATAAGTTGAAATATTAATATTTAATGAAGGCATCCATGGAAGCGATTGGGAAATTGTTTGTCCATTGGAAATTACAGGAATATACTGTAGTAAATACAGAAATACTGTTAGCGGGACAAAAACGACAAACCAGCCCGTATGAATTCGTGGTGTAACATTTTTATAAATAAAAGGTGTTATTATAGCAAAAATAAACGGCAGAAAGATCATGAAAGGTAGCAAAGACACAATCAAATCCCCTCCTAACAAAGATTTTATTTCTATTAATATTTGTTTCATCATTCATTATTAGTCTTTGACAGCTACTTCTTATATAATGGCTACATTAGTGATTATGGTTATTAGCCTTGTGCATGTGAACGGGTTTTATTCGGGACGAAAACAAGAATGAGCAAGAATATATAAAGCGGATTGATCACCGACATTATTCATGAACAAAGCTTATATAATAATGGAAATAGATTGACTTGACACAGCTGCATGAGATATATTCAAACATAGTTTAATCGAATCTAATTTCTATTAAACGCATCTAACTCGAGGTGAAATGAAAATGAAAAAAGTAAAGGGACGTATGGACGAAAGCATCCTCGTCTGTGTATACTATGGACCAAATGGTGAACGCCTTATTCAACGCGGCTGTAAAATTGCGAGCATGCTTAATTGCCCTCTGTATATTTTAACCATTGATCCTTTGCCCTTTGATGACCTGGATGCAGAAAAATCAGATTATATTACTAGATGGCAGCAAATAGCTGAACATCATCGCATTGAGGAATTTATTTTAAAAGATAATGAAAAGCGGCCTGTCTCTAAAGTAATTGCAGAGGTTGCCCGTGAAAAGCATATTACTCAAATTATCCTAGGCCAGACTGCCCAGAGTCGCTGGGAACAAATAGCTAAGGGCTCCATTATTAACTCCTTGCTGAAGGAAATTCCATTTGTTGACCTGCACATCATTTCTGTTTCCCGTGCTCTTAGAGATCAAGAAGGACTTTTCGAAAAAGGGGTCCGTGCATACCTAGTTAAAGAAGAGAATTTTTATCGCCTAAGCTTTATTCATACAAAAGAAGCCGAATTTGAAGGGATATTCTTTAAGGAACAAGGTACAGACTTCAATAATGGTGTTTTCAAATTCATGAAGGGCAAAGAAACACTGCAAGTCGTTGTAACAGAAGACATTGTCAAGGACCTTAAAAATGTTAGAATGACTGACCCAATTGATGCAGATAGCGATTTACAATAATAAGATTTAGAACACTTCCAGTTGCTTTCATGAAACTGGAAGTTTTTTTGTTCTGCCGATCATCTAATGTTACATAAAAATAACTTACCAAAAAATAAGTAACATTACAATGAAAAAGTCCTTGAATATAGTAAAAAAAAAAATACAGCTTCTATCAAAAGAAGCTGTTCTAATATTTGGAAAGTGATGATTTCTTTCGGAATAACTTTTCTATTGGGTTGAAGTCTTCGAAGCTGTAATTGTCTTTACGAATAGATTCCTTGCTGCCGAGCCCAAGGAATCCTCCCTGACTTAGGCTTTCATTAAATAATTGAAGCACATGTCCCTGAAGGTCAGTATTGAAATAGATAAGGACGTTCCGGCAAATGATGACATGAAACTCATTAAATGATCGGTCCGTTACTAAATTATGCTGAGCAAAGACGACATGTTTTAGTAATGCAGGATTTAAATAAGCAGCCTCCCAATCAGCTGTATAATATTCGGAAAACGACTTTTTGCCTCCTGAAAGCAAGTAATTCCTTGTATATAACTGCATTTTCTGCAGAGGAATTATTCCTCGCTCTGCTTTGGCTAAGACTTTTTCATTCATATCGGTTGCATAGATTTTTGTTTTGTGCCCAAGCCCTTCCTCCTCCATCAAAATGGCCATGGAATATACCTCTTTCCCAGTAGAACAGCCAGCATGCCAAATTCTAATTTCAGGAAAATCTTTTAGAAATGGAGTAACCTCATTCCTAAATGTTTTGAAGAAGGTAGGGTCCCGAAACATCTCCGTCACATTAATCGAAAAATCGCTTAATATTTTTTCTAAATATACTTCATCATGAATAATTTTCTCCGTCAGACTGGTAATACTCGGTAAACGTTCCTGGGTTAATCGGTATTGCACCCGTCTCATGATTGAAGATCTCATATATTGGCGAAAATCATAGCCTGATAGACGAAAAATAGCTAATAACAATAGTTCAAGCTCTACATCCTCTTTACTAACTTTAAACATTCTTCATCATCCCAATAATTTTCTTTCTAAGATAACCACACTCGCATAACTGACAATAGCTGATCTAGTTTTAGCGGCTTGCTGATATAATCTGATGCGCCAGATTCTATGCATTTTCTGCGGTCATAATTCATGGCTTTTGCTGTTAGAGCAATAATGGGCAAATCCTGATATTCTTCAAGCTCACGGATTCTCCTCATCGTTTCATAGCCGTCCATAACAGGCATCATAATATCCATTAACAAAATATCCACTTTTTCTTCTTTTACCATCGTGTCTAAACACTCCATGCCATTTTCGGCTGTTAGAACATGCATGCCTTCTTTTTCAAGTGCATTTTTTATCACATAAATATTCCGATGATCATCGTCAACAACGAGAACCGATTTTCCTTGTAAAACCGTAGAAGATGGGCTAACTTCCTGTTCATCATTAGGCAGATTTTTAATGGATGCTTCAATAATAGATTCAAAATCTTTGGCGGAAGCAGCTTCAGTAATCACTGTTTCCTCTGCTTTTTTCGGTAAACCATCAGGCAGGCTTGGAATAAATAAAGTGAAACTGCTGCCCTTCCCTTCTTCACTCTTTACTTTACATACCCCGCCAAGAAGCTGAGCAAACTCTTTTGTTATAGATAATCCGAGCCCTGTTCCACCATACCTTCTCATTGTTGCTCCATCCACCTGCTGGAAGGCTTCGAATATCTCCTCCTGCTTCTCTATAGGAATTCCAATTCCTGTATCTGAAACAATCACCTTTAACCATGTATCTGAGGAATTCGCTTGAGGGAAGCTGCTGATCTCATGGCTGTGCGCTTTTTCAAAAGTAACAGAAACAGAACCGGAATCAGTAAATTTAAAGGCATTTGAAAGTAAGTTTTTAATCATTTGCTGAAGGCGCTGTTCGTCTGTAAATATTACTTCTGGTACACCTTCAATCTCAGTAACAGTGAATTCAAGATTCTTCTTCTTAGCGAATTGAACAAAGTTCCGTTCCAAATGATCAGTAAAAACACTCATATTCACTTCTTCAAAGTGTATCTCAAGCTTCCCAACCTCCACTTTAGAAAGGTCAAGAATATCATTTATTAAGTCTAGCAAATCCTGACCGGCTGAATGAATAACCTTAGTAAATTCGACTTGTTCTTCATTAAGGCCATGATTCGGATCATCAATCAGCATTTCTGAGAGCAGCAGAATACTATTCAATGGTGTACGAAGCTCATGAGACATGTTGGCAAGAAATTCAGTCTTGTATTTCGAACTCAGCATTAGCTCTCTAGCCTTTTCTTCAAGTGCTTCCTTTGCAGACCTCAGTTCCTCCGACTTCAGCTCTGCATCATTTGTGCGTTCTTCTAATTGCTCATTAATCATTCGGAGCTCTTCCGCTTGAGTTTGTAGCTCCTCTGATTGTGACTGCAATTCCTCAGATTGCATTTGCAGTTCCTCTGTCTTTGTCTGCGAGTCCTCCAGTAAACGGGCAATTTCCATTCTGCCTAATATATTTGTAATGGCGATGCCTAGCGTGTCCAGCACTTCCTCCAATAGTTTTAAATGAGTAGATGTAAACTCGTTTAGACTTGCCAGTTCCACAACCGCTACGACTTCATCCTTCACCAAAACTGGCGCCATCATAATGCTTCTTGGTGCCACACTTCCAAGGCCAGTATGAATTAGATGATACGTACTTGGAACATCTTTTAGAATATAGTGCTTCTTTTCAACGGCACATTGCCCTACTAGCCCCTCGCCTGGATAAAAAAACTCTCTCCCGACATGTTGACCGTCTTCTGCATAGGAGGATTTTTTTCGATAAACCGGCTTTCCATTATCCGTTTCTTTCACATAGAAAACACCAAGATTGGCATTGATTGCATGGGACAATTGGCGAATGAGCTCTTCACCGAGGGAATGAATATTGACATGGTGGCTATACAGATGAATGATGTCGGCAGAATGGCTTTGTATCCAATTTTGCTCCGTTATTTCTGAAATATATTTTCTTTCTTTTTCATTATAGGTTTCTAAAGACGCTGCCATTGTATTAAAGGACTTTGCTATATCTCCGAATTCATCATTTGTATGAATTTCTACCCTTGGGAGCTTGGACAGGTTTTTATAATCAATAAGATTGAGCCCCTTTAATATGATTGCCATCGTTTTACTTGTGCTTCGAATGAGTGAAAGTGTAACAAGGACAATCATCAATAGGGCTAGAGTAACAGCTGATATTAACACAATGACGAGCTGGGAATGTGTTTTTGTAGCACTTTGGAGTGATTCATCCATTAATGTTTCCTGGTATTCAATAAATTCACCTAAATCGAGTAGAAGCCGATCGCGATTGATTCGTTCACTATCATAAATGGTTTGCATTTCATCAAATTTACCGCTTTTGAATTTTTCAATAAATTCCTTCTCCATCTGATTGTAGGCATTGTAAGATTTTTCGATTTCATTTAGAACCTCTCTGCCTCTAGTTGTATTAATGGATGATTCTAATTTAATTATTTCTGATGTAATGCCTTCTTCATTGTATTTTAGAGATTTCTCAATCAATTCAGGGTTCATTTCTTCTTTAACAATTAATATCCGTAGAAGCTGGCGATCGGTTTGATCGAATAGCCTTCTAATTTCTGTGGTTTGGTTTACCTTATAGTATCGATCCTTCACAATTTCTAGCATATTCGCTTTTATTAAATTTGCCATAAAGAGGATGACAAACATCAATAGAAGCATAAAAAATACAGTCAAGCCTAAGCTGAGATATTGCTTCCTTTTAAAACTCACTAAATACGCCTCCTTCAAGATGAAATAGGTTTAAGAGGTTGAATTATTTATGAGTGGCAGAATGACTGCTAAAACGTTATGTATGGCCATTCGGCTAAAATGCTAGCCGAGCGGCCTATTATGGGCTTTTACTGGTTTTGATAAGTCGCTTCCCGGACATCCGTCATCCATTCAAGCTGAATGAGCTTAAGGTGGAATAAGGTGATCGGATCACGGTATAGTTCAGGATTTTCCCTAATTTCCTTCAAAGACTCTTTATTGAATTCAATCTGACTTCCTGATTCCTTCACTGCTTCCTGCAGTTCAGTTAACGGCGGACTAAAAAACATGCTGACATCTCTATCTATCGATTTTTCAAAAAGTTCAAATGGCTGGAAGAATTGTTCTGCAACCGATGCAGCCACTTCGCTGTAATCCTCATTTTCAATAAATTGTTTATATTTGTTATGGAGCATTGATTTATTTTGCTGAATAGCTCCGAGCAATCTGCCAGCGCTCTTTAAAATAAACTGTGATGGTGTAAAGCGGTTTAATATATTTATATTTTCTAGATGCACTTTACCTCTCGTCATCCGATCTGCATCTCTGCGCCAATCATCTAACACTTTAAAATCACATGCGAGACTTAGTTTTTCTTCCTCATACAGATCATTAAAGCCCGCACCCATTTCATTCAGGAATTCTTGAGCCTCGGTGAATTCATCACTTGCCTCGTTAATCCACTGATGAATCCCCTTATGGAAGCTTGGCATAATCATTTCATCTAAATGATGACGAATACGATTATTCATTTCAGCATTCAGCTGAACATGGACCTTCCCAAAATCGCTGTCCTCATGTATTAATTCTGAACTCCCTTTAAGCAGTTCAGGAATATCCTCCATTAGCTGAAGCTTTAGATCGTCTTTTATCTTTGTAAAGGACCTTTTCATGACTCGGGCTTTTTCTTCCTCCAAATCACGTAATTGATTGGTCGCTCCTGTTAATTTGGTTACCATCTCATCATTCCATTTAATGGATTCAATGAAACCATTCTCCATTTCCACGCGTCTTTCCAGTAGGAACTTAATCGTTTTGCGAATATAATGCTGAACCTTAGACGTTCTTTTTTCTTCAAGATTGTCGTTATTCGTGATAGATTTCAAGAATTGAGTTAAAGGCTCAAGCTGTTCATCACGGCCAGAATAGGCAAATACTCTTGCTTTTGAAAAATAAGTATTCACTTTCGAAGTGGCACTGTCTATCACTTCCTGCTCCATCTCATTAGAATCTACCCCATTTAACAAGAAGTGAATAGGAAGGTCAGGTGCCTGCTCACGAATTTTCACAACCATTTCAAGCTCTTCCTCTGTGAAAGCATGATTGGCATTAAGTACGAATAGCAGACTATCCGCGAGCTGCAAATATTGGAATACTTCATTTCTGAATCGGTTCAGACCCGTTATGCCAGGTGTATCAATAAAGGCAAGCTGCTTTTCGCGAAGAAAAGGTGTAGGCTTTTTATACAGGATCACAGTCTGTGCGTTGTCGCTAACATCGGATAAATGAGAAATTTCTCTTTCTCCTTCATCGCCAATCTCCTGTATGCCAACCGTCTCATCATCCTTGAACATCACAGTTGTTGAAATAGAGTCATCGATTATTGTTTCACCAAGTAAATGATTGATAAATCCCGATTTCTCATTGCCAGCGGCTCCGGCAATTAATAGATAAGGAGCCTGAAGATCAAGAAGCTCCTTCACCATCCATTCAAATCGGTGTCCAATCTCGATACCATTCTTCCTTGCCCAAGAGACAACGGACTTGAATAACTCGAATCCATCCGTTAAGCCATTTCGGTCGCGCATTTCTTGGCTAACCTTTTTCTCGGCTAAATTAATCGCTGAATGCTCGATACTCGAAGGGAAGATTTCACTCCATGCTAGGGCAGAAGCAGCTGCAATGGATGAATAAGCAGAATCAGCCATTTTCACCCAGTTGCTTAAATGATTCGGAATTAAATGTGAAATTTCTCTTATTAAATACTTCCCATTAATTAATTCGAAATATGTATCATGATAAACGGCCGAAAGCTCTTTCCATGAATGGGAGCTTCCGCCTTCCATATGGAGAAGGATGTGATTTAATTCTTTAACCCAAGTAAAATATAAGTCTCCATTTCGATATTGATTCCATAAGGAAACAGCCAGTCTTTCAAACTTTGCCAAATCCGCCTTAAATAAAGTGACCAATGCTTCATTGAAATAATTTGGTTCTGTCTTCTTTATCTTTCCCTCCTCGACATAAGATTGCAGAATGTCGAACCAAGAAAGATCTCCTGTCCGGATGGATTCATTCACAGCAAGTTCAATGGCATTTTTCCAATCCTGATGCTTTTCAAAAAACGCTTTAGCAATGCTCGTTACATCCCGATAGTCTGGGTTAAAGGAAACAGCCTCCTTGATCACCTCAACTGCAAAATCAAGCTTTCCGCGTGCTACATAAGTGGAAAACAACTGTAATAGCACTTCCATTTTCAGATATTCTGAGTCTGTTTGAATGGACCGGTACAAATCCTCAGCTGTAGCAAGAATCTCTAGTTTAAAATAAGCATCTGCCATATTCTTCTTTGCCCATGGCTCAAGTTCATTATTAATATTCTCCCATTTAAAAATGGCTGCTTCATAATCACAATTTTGGAAGTAAATCTCCCCTTGAGCAAAGCGAATAAAGGAAAGTTCCGATATTGCTTTCCT
Source organism: Bacillus sp. JJ1532 (assembly GCF_036965085.1). Classification (NCBI taxonomy): domain Bacteria; kingdom Bacillati; phylum Bacillota; class Bacilli; order Caryophanales; family Bacillaceae; genus Bacillus; species Bacillus sp. JJ1532. The sequence goes on along the minus strand of NZ_JBALOW010000070.1, from coordinate 16,619 downwards.
TTGCTCCTCCATATACAGCTCACCTAATGCCTTGATGGGATGGACATTCTCTTTCCCTTCCACTAATGACTTGTAATAACTTTTTCCTATTAATTGTTCATCTATGATCATCATGCTACCCCCGCAGAATATTTTCACACACTTGATATTTTCACTAATATCAAAACAAGCCGAAACGGCTAAAGCCCAAGAAGCTTCATCTACTTTTTTTCCTATCTTTTATTCTAACAAAATATTTTTATGGCAAATTTTCAATTTTGATTACAATATTGTATTCTTATGTAACAAATTAAATAATGGGCAAAAGTCCTAATGCGTCTATCCTAGTTCTTTACCCCAATTGCTTATTTGACAAACCATTTCATTGCGCTTTTCTTTTCATTCTAAGCAAAATTCATTATGATTACAATTTCAGCAGGTCTAATTCATCATAGATGCTAAGGTTATTCCCTTCGATTGATTTACTTGGGTAATAACAGTAAAATAAGAATTAACTACCTACATATAGAAAGGCTGATACCGGTTTGGAACAAAATTCGTCAAACTTTATTAAAAATATTATTATCGAGGATTTGGAATCAGGAAAACATAAAGAAATCATTACTCGTTTTCCTCCCGAACCGAACGGGTATCTTCATATCGGTCATGCGAAGTCCATTGTCATTAACTTTGGTCTCGCCGATGAGTTTAACGGAAAGACACACTTGCGATTCGATGATACCAACCCATTAAAAGAAGATCAGGAATATGTTGATTCTATTAAGAACGATGTAGCATGGCTTGGCTATGAGTGGGATGATCTCCGCTTTGCCTCCGACTATTTTGAGGAAATGTATGATCGTGCAGTTCTACTTATCAAAAAAGGGAAGGCCTATGTAGATGATTTATCTCAGGAAGAAATCCGTGAATACCGCGGCACCCTGACAGAGCCAGGAAAGGAAAGTCCTTATCGCAATCGTCCGGTAGAAGAAAATCTAGATTTATTCGAACGGATGCGTAATGGCGAATTTGAAAATGGCAGCAAGGTGCTGCGTGCAAAAATTGATATGGCTTCGCCGAATTTGAATATGCGTGATCCTGTCATTTATCGAATTTCTCATGCTTCACACCATAATACTGGGGACAAATGGTGCATTTACCCTATGTACTCCTTCGCCCATCCATTAGAGGATGCGATTGAAGACGTCACTCATTCCATTTGTACGACTGAATTTGAGGATCAGCGTCCTCTTTATAATTGGGTTATTGAAGAATGTGAAACGAAAAGCAAGCCGCAGCAGATTGAATTCGGGCGTCTTAACATTACGAATACAGTTATGAGTAAAAGAAAGCTTAAGCAGCTTGTGGACGAAGGCTTTGTTGATGGCTGGGACGATCCGCGTATGCCGACGATTTCTGGACTAAGAAGAAAAGGTTTTACACCCGGAGCTATTCGCGAATTTGTTAAGGCAACAGGCATTTCCAAAGGTTATGGCGCAGTTGATGAGGCTATGCTTGAGCATTTTGTCAGAGAAGATTTAAAGCTGACTGCACCACGAACAATGGGCGTATTGAACCCGCTTAAAGTAGTCATAACCAATTATCCGGAAGATCAAGTCGAAATGCTTGATGCGGAAATTAATCCAGAAAATGAGGAAATGGGTATACGACAAATTCCATTCTCCCGAGAAATTTATATTGAGCAGGATGACTTCATGGAAGACCCGCCAAGCAAATATTTCCGACTTTACCCAGGTAATGAGGTCCGTCTAAAGCATGCTTATTTCATTAAGTGTAATGATGTGATTAAAGATGAAAACGGCCAAGTGGTTGAAATTCACTGCACATATGATCCTGAAACAAAAAGCGGGACAGGCTTTACAGGACGTAAAGTGAAAGGAACTCTTCACTGGGTTGATGCTAAACATGCCATTCCAGCTGAATTTCGTTTATATGAGCCATTAATTCTTGATTCAGAATTGGAAGCAGGAGCAATGGACGATTCTGCAGAAGAAAAGACGTTTTTGGATTATGTAAATCCAAATTCGCTTGAAATCGTTCAAGGCTTTATTGAACCTAATATGAAGGATGTTAAAGCACAGGACAAATTCCAATTTTTCCGTCATGGCTATTTTAACGTGGATCCAAAGCATTCAACGGCTGAGAAACACGTATTTAACCGTATCGTTTCGCTAAAAAGTTCATTTAAGCTATAATGAGTAGCACATTTTTGCACTTTTAACACATCAAAGGGAGGAACCCATAATGACAAACGAAAATGAAAATCAAACACTGCCGCCAAAAACCTGTACAATTGAGCGACTAATCACTTTACCAGCAGACATTGAATTGGTGTTAGCAGGAAAGAAAACGGCTACGCGCCGCAATGGCCGCTATGCAGACGTTGGTGAGATTATGGATCTTCAAGGTCATAAATTTGTCGTTGAAAAAGTATATTCACAATCTTTAGGTGAATTAACGGATGAGCATGCCAAGCAAGAAGGATATGAAACCGTTGAAGATTATAAGCAATCCATTCTATCCTATCACCCTGGCATGCCATGGCTGCCACAAATGAGAGTATGGGTGCATGAGTTCCGTCCAGTCTCGGAATAATCAAATTTTTCATGGATACACTATACCGCTTCATCCTATACATCCATGTAGGCAGTGCTGTTCTATCCATTGGTCCATTTTTCGTTTTAATTCCGATTGCGAAAAAATTGCGGGCAGCCGAACATGAAGTCCAGCTAGCCTACTTGGATATATTCCGCTATTCTGTCCGGCTTGTGAAGCACGCCGGACATCTCCTTGTCGGGAGTGGTGCATTACTCATAGCTATGGGGCATTGGACGTGGAAAACATCATGGATTATTGCAACGTTAGCTGTAATGTTTGGTTCCGTATTTTTTCTAGCCAGGGCTTTTACTCCTATTTTCCGAAGATTTCATGAGCCTGGACAAGATACACAGCAGCTTGTCCAAAAGCTTTTAAAATCAACCTGGCTTTATTTAATCCTATTAATGGTCATGCTCTGGCTAATGGTTGTAAAGCCTTCACTTTGGTAAAAGTCGGTTTGCATTTCAAGACTATCTAACTCTCACTTTTCCATATAATAATCTCAAAATGGTCAGCCTCGGATTAGAGCCTGGCCATTTTTCTTAGGAATCTGAAAAATTTGGAGGCATTATGCTCTTTGTTTCCAGTTTTCCATGGAAGCCTAAAAATTTTGGAAACATCGCGCTCTTTGGTGCCCTTTTTTCTATAGGAATCTAAAAAAATGAAAGCATCTCCTTTATGGTTGACTGCGTTCATTTTTTGCATAAAACTCACTGTATACCATTTAAAATAAAAGCCAGGATGTTATCATTTTCCTTTTGATTCCATTCTGCATTATAATAATAATTGAAATTAAAATTCAGAGAAAAGTTACTTAATTATATGAATCTATAGGGATTGGAGTGGTTTTTAAAGTGGGTGTTACGTTACGAAAAGGACAGAAAGTTGATTTAACAAAGGCTCATCCAGGTCTTGAGGCTGTAGTGGCTGGTTTGGGCTGGGATGTTAGCCACAGTCATTCACAATATGATTTGGATGCCTCAGCATTTTTAGTTGGCCCTTCTGGCAAGGTCCAAAGCGACATGGATTTTGTATTCTATAATAATCCTAGAGGCGGAAATGGTTCGGTTATTTACAGCGGCGATAATCGCACCGGAGCTGGTGCCAGTGATGATGAACAAATTACAATCGAATTAAATAAAGTTCCTCCTTCTATTCACCGAATTGCATTCACCATCACAATCCATGATGCACATGTAAAACAGCAAAACTTCGGACAAGTTTCTAATGCCTATGTGAGAATTTTTAACGCTATGACAAATGAGGAATTAATTCGTTTCGACCTAGGACGTGATTTTACAGTAGAAACGGCCATTGTGGCAGCTGAACTATATCGCCATAACGGAGAGTGGAAATTCAATGCCATTGCAAGTGGCTTTCAAGGCGGGTTAGCCGCACTTTGCAGAAATTTTGGCGTTCATGTAGATGATGAGCCTGCTCCTGCACAACCTGCTTATCAAGCTCCGCCCATCAATCAAACATACGGAAGCTCTCAGCAAGCACAATCATTTTCAGGCCAACAACATACATCCTATAATCAACCGACTTTCGGTCAAACAAATACACACAGTCCTTCTTATAATCAACCAAGCTATAATCAATCTGGGCATCAGAATCAGCCTTACAATCAGCAAGCCTATGGACAGCAGGCGAGCTATAATCAGCCTACATATGGTCAAGGATATTCCTCAGGGCAATCTTATGGCGGAGACAATATTAATTGTACCCGATGTGGATCTTCGAATGTAAGAACTGGTGAGAAAGGCTTTGGTCTGGGAAAGGCAGCAATTGGCGGGTTAATTCTTGGTCCTATCGGGTTATTGGGTGGTTTTATTGGAAAAAATCAGCTTAAATTCACATGCAACAGCTGTGGAAACGTCTGGTCTCCTAATCAAACTGATTATACACAATGGGCCAATCAGCAAAAAAGAAAAGCTCAAGAATTATTTGCCCGCTATAAAAGCCAGGATGTTATGGATGCTGTTGTTGCCGCATGTGCACTCGTATCATTAGCAGATGGAAGACTGGACCCATCCGAGCGACAAAAAATGATGGAATTTGTCAATCAAAGCGAAGAATTGCGCGTTTTTGATACAAACAAAGTGATGCAGCAATTTAATTACTTCGTCCAAAAAATCGAACGTGATTCTATTATCGGGCGTGCCGAGGCATTTAGAGCTTTAGGACGTGTCAGATCGAAGCCTGAAATTGCTCGCCTTGTTGCTCGTTATTGTATCGCACTTGGCTATGCAGACGGTCATTTCGATCCTAGTGAAAAGCAGATCGTTTCAGAAATCTGTATGGAATTAGGGTTAAATCCCCAAGAATTTTTATCATAATCTGTCTTCATGACTCTACAAAGAGCCTTTTAAAAGGGCTCTTTGTTTTTTTGACAGGAATTCTCTTTTCATTCGTATACCCCACCTCGACATTAATTTTTTCCTTTGAAGCTTGGCGGACACCAGTTCCCTTATTTATACAAAAATAAGGGAATTCCCTATGTTTGCGGACATAGGTTCCTCTATTTTGTAAAAAGCAGTCATTTCTTTCTGTTTTTCATAAATAACGTACACAGTGTCCGCTTAGCCTATAAATTAAGGTCATTTAATGAAAATAACGGATTTTATGTCCGCATTTATTTCTTCAACTAGCATATTTGAAAAAATGAATGCTCAGCTTTTCTCCACGGAACTATTTATCCTTATTGGAACCTCCTTTTTTTGCTATGATATACATATCATGAATTAGGGGGAGTCTTTGTGGAGAAACGAAAGCTAATCGTTACCCAAAATTTAAGTGAGGATTTAGTTGAAGCCATAAAAGAAGTTATTCCAGACTGGGAGCTTATTGTTGGAAAAGATAATACAGTTTGGCAAGATCATATACAAGAAGCGGAAATTATTGCAGGCTGGAAAAAAGAATTAACTGAACATGTGCTATCCCATGATTCTAAGCTGCGTTGGGTTCAATCTTGGTCTGCAGGTATAAATAGCATGCCTTTGAAAGAATTCAATAATCGTCATATCCAGTTAACATCGGCCAATGGGGTTCATTCCTTCCCAATTTCCGAGACTATCTTTGCACTGATGCTCGGGCTTACTAGAAAAATACATACATATGTGAAAAATCAGCAAACAAAAACATGGCATCATTCTGGGTTAAAGCTTGAACTGCATGGCAAAACAATGGGTCTCTTTGGGGTAGGGGCCATTGGCAAGGAAACAGCCAAAATTGCCAAGGCATTTGGCATGAATGTTTTAGGATTCCGCCGTTCTGACTTACCCGAAGAACATGTTGATACGATGTATTCGCTCGATCAGATAAATGAAGTATTACCTATATGTGACTATGTAGTTGTAACGCTTCCGCTAACGGAGGAAACAAAGCATTTATTTGGAAAAGAACAATTTGGCCTCATGAAGCCTTCATCCTTCTTCATTAATATTGGACGAGGCGATATTGTTGTAGAATCAGAGCTTATCAAGGCTCTAATTGAAGGAAAAATCGCTGGTGCAGGCTTAGATGTATTTGAGAAAGAGCCTCTTAGTGAAGAGAGTCCTTTATGGGAAATTGAAAATGTGATCATCACACCACATACAGCAGGATCGACTGAGAATTATGATAAACGGGTCATTAAAGATATTTTGATCCCAAATTTAAAAAGCTATTTAAAAGACGAGAAGCTGCTAATTAATTTAGTTGATTACCACAAAGGTTATTGAAACGGCAAAAGGGATTACCTCCTTAGAGGAATCCCTTTTTGGCGTTTTGTGTCTGCCCCATTCCCCTTTTCTTCCGTTTCCGGAGCAATTCCTCCAATGCACCTGATCCAAGAACAACACCGGAAACAATGAATAGCAAACCTAATAAGTGGGTTGAGGTGATGATTTCTCCCAGAAGAACAGCCGAACCAACTAATGAGAAAAACGTACTTAAATTAATGAAAATGGATGCTTCTGCAGGTCCGATTTTTTTAATTGCTGCATTATAAAACATATGCCCCAAGGCTGTTGAAAGCAATGCCGATGAAAAGAAGGCAACCCATAGGAGGATAGGGGCTCCGAATAACCCTTCAAACCCTTTTGGCTCCTGCCACAAACTAATAAAAAATAAAAGAACACTTCCCAAGACCAGCATATATCCGGTTAAAAGCCGTGGATCCATTGATTTCGCTGCCTTGCTAATAAGAATAAAGCTTAGGGCTTGTGAAAGAATCGAAAAGAATATATGTAAGTCACCTATCGAAAGACCTGATAACCCTCCTTCACCAGATAAAACGATAAAGGAAACCCCTGCACTTCCAAATAGGAATCCTAGAATTTGAATCCACGTTGCCCGATTACGCAGGATAACTGACGAAAGAATGGCCGTTAATAATGGGCCTGTTCCTAAAATGAGGGCCCCATTTGTAGCTGTTGTATTCGTAAGACCTACTGATAAGAAGAAATGATGGCCGACCACGTTGAACAAGCAGCCAAAAATAATAAACTTCCATTCTTCCTTATTCGGCCTTCGAATTTTCCGCATCAAACCCATAATGAGAAAGACTGAGATCCCTGCCGTAAAAATTCGCAAAGAGGTAATGGTAACGGGCGGAAAATAACCTACAAGTATCTTGACAACTGGCACATTAAATCCCCAAGCCATCATAATCGCTATTAGCAAAAGATAGGTTTGTATATTTTTCAAAATGATTTCCTTCTTCCTTAGCTTTCACATAATTAAACCTATTTTAGCATGGAAATCTTTACAAAATCATTTTATTTGAATCCATGAATAAAAAAGCCAGCTCTCCTAATAGAGAACTGACTTCATTATTCAATACTATTGGATATTCTGCTCATGGCGCTGATCTTTATCAGCTTTTACTTTAGGGCCTTTTTTCGGCTTTGGTCCCATGTTGTCGAACCGAGCTAGGTCATAAACTGCTGCTCCCACAATCTCTGCTACATCCTGAAGCTTTTCTTTGCTGATTTTATCAATGGAATCTTCAGGTGTATGGTACCAAGGCTCAGATGGGCTGTGGATGAATAAGGCTGCCGGGATTCCAGCTTCAGCAAATGGAACATGATCACTGCGTCCGCCTTGGCCATATGGAGTTGGTTCTCCGTTAAGTCTTGTGCTTGAAGCCTGGGCAAGCTCAGTCACTAGGTTAGGCTTCCCATCAAGAGTAAGCAAGACTAAATCTCCCGCATCCCTGCTTCCAACCATATCAAGGTTAAAGTTAGCAATCGTGCGCTCTTGTTCGTCATCTGATAGATTGTTAACATAGTAGGTTGAGCCAATTAATCCAAGCTCTTCCGCGCCAAATGTAATAAATTTAATTTCTGTATCAGTCGGCACGTTTTTAAATACACGCGCGAGCTCAAGTGTCGTTGCCGTTCCGGAGGCATCATCATTTGCTCCTGGTGCACCTGCAACTGAATCGTGGTGAGCCCCAACGACAATTACTTTACCGGTATCTTTTTGTTTATTTGTCGGTTTTTTCGTAGCGATTACGTTATGGGAAAGACTTTCTCCCGCTTTAGCACCCTCAATTTTCAAGCTTGTCCTTAATTCGGTTCCTGCATTTAGCTTAGCAAGAAGTGCCTCGCCCTCCGCTTGCGTTAAAGAGACAGCCGGAACATATTTATCATTGGCTTCGCCAAGCGTTCCGTTTACTGCACCGCCCGTATTATTAAAAATAATAACTCCTGCAGCACCTTTTTCAGCCGCATTTAACACTTTTTCAGCGAAACTAATATCACCACGTTTGATGAGAGCAATTTTTCCAGTCAGATCTGTATTGGCAAGCTCCTCTTTCTTTCCTAAGTTTGCATAAACAAGATCACCCGAAACATTGCCGCTTACTGTGTATGTAAAAGAACTTGGTTTAAGCACTCCATCATAGCCATTTACGTTCAATTCAATCGAACTTGGAGGTGTATAGCCATAAAAAGTAAACGGCTGTAATTCAACATCATATCCATATGACTCGAATTGTTCTTTAATATACTTGACTGCTTGTTCCTCAGCTTCTGTACCAGCCACACGTGGTGTTTTAGATAAATGTTCAATATTTTTATAAATATTTTCTGCATTAATCTTATCGATGACTTTGTGATCAAATACATTAACTGGCTGAGCTTGTCCAACTTCATTCGGCTTCGCAAATACAGCCGAAGTGCCGACCGCACCAAAGGCTAATGTGGTTGCTAACGCCATAGATAATAATGGTTTTTTCATAGAATCCCTCCTAAGACATAGATTAATAAAAATATTAAACTATTCTAAATATTAAGGAAGGGAATTTGTAACTACTCCGAGGTAGGACAAATAAGCTATTTTTTCCATTTTTGTTTAACTTAGGATAAAAGACACGGGTAATAAAGCATGACTTGCAGCTTTATCGAAAAATAAGCACGAAAAAAGCCAGCCCATTAAAGGCTGGCTCATCCAAATTATTTTAAAACATCGTGGTCAACATAACGTTCACCATTTAACTCACTAATCACATTAATGGCAACTTTTGCGCCGTCTCCTGCTGTGATGATCGTGTGCACGCTTACCCCTGCAGCAGTGCCTGCTGCCCATATTCCATCAATATTCGTTTTTCCGGCTGCATCCACATCAAAAATCGTTTTAACTCTCGGTTCTGTACCATCTTTTGTTTTTAATCCTGCTTTTTCGGCAAGATCTGTTAAAAAGCCTGTTGCGAGAATCACATGCTTAGATTCATATGTCTGATTATCTGTTTGAACCGCGAATCCAGCCTCTGACTTTTCAATATTTTCAACGGATGCTTCAACAATTTCAGCACCGAATTTAGCAGCCTGCTTCTTCCCAACCTCGACTAAATCTGGACCTGAAATCTCAAGCACGCCATAATGGTTCTCTAACCATGCACGCTTCGTTACACTTTTATCATTATCAATGACTAATACCTTTTTTCCTGCTTTAGCAGCGAATAATGCCGCACTTCCTCCTGCTGGCCCTGCTCCAATTATTGTAATATCGTACATAACTTGTTTCCTCCTAAATATAATTTCATAATATTAGATTAACTAAATAAAGGCTCTTTGTAAAATAATGTGACTTATACAATTCAGCCCTATTCTTCTCTACTATTATGGACTTCATGAAGGGAAGAAAACTCTAGTCCTCGTCTTTAATATCTCGATCCTCTGGAATTGGTTCATTTTCCAATTCCTTGACTAAATTTTTATATTTCTCCAGCTGTTCAAAATGTGTCTTAAACTGATCCCTATAGACCAATACCGCCCCTTCACTATCATGTAAGACTCGAACTTTTCCTTGTAAAATTAAGTTCTCCACATATGTTACTGAGACAGATAAATATTCTGCTGTTTCTTCAATGGTTAAATACAATATAATGTCACTCCAGTAATTTTTTTTGTCTTTTACTGTCTATCAAACTAGGATAAAATGTTTATGGACTGGAAATTTATTTTTCTAGTTATAACTATACCATTACGAACATAGGGAAATGGAATGATTATTTTCTCCATTCGGGTATGGAACAGGAGTTACACGAATCAAATGAACAAAAAGAAACTCTTTATCCTATACATAATGATAAGTATTATTTGGATTTTTGGCACCAACTATCTTCTTAGTCAATTTCAGCCTTCTTCACTTATCAATACGATCGAAAGAATGAAGGAACTGCTTTATATACTTACAACCGGCTGGCTATTTTATTATTTTATGGAAAAGATGGAACGATCAAACAAACTTAAAGGAGAAGAAAGGCGATTATCAACCCTTATCAACTCAATGGTTGACTTCGTGAACTTCAAGGACGGGGAAGGGCGCTGGATCGAAGCCAATGAATTTGGCTTAAAATTATTTCAGCTTGAGGATGTAGATTACAAAGGAAAAAAGGACTCGGAACTAGCGGAATACACAGAGTTTTACCGGGACGCGTTAATCTACTGTGAGGTATCGGATGAAGAGGCTTGGAAGAATAAAGGGATTACACGTATTGAGGAAGTCATCCCTCTTCCGAATGGTCTGCAAAAAACGTTTGACACGATTAAAGTCCCTCTCTTTCATGAAGACGGAAGCCGCAGGGGGCTTGTCATTATTGGAAGAGATATAACAGAAAGAAAGATCGTTGAAAACCTGCTAAAAAGAAGCAGGCAAAAGTATAAATCCCTTTTTGAATATAATCCTGATATTGTTTTTATGCTCAATTTGAACGGGATCATAACAAATGTAAATCCGCAATTTAAAGCTGTTACTGGCTATGATGATCAAAGAATAATTGGCAAAAATATTAAAGACTCGCTGCCATTAGAAGGACAAAAGGCAATCCAAAAGGCGATTTCTAATATCCTAAAAGGAGAATGTGTTCAAAAGTATGAGCTTAAGCTGCCCCATAAGAACGGCGAAATCATCACATTGCAATGCACGAATCTTCCGATCATCGTAAATGGGACAATCGATGGGATTTTCGGTTACGGAAAGGATGTCACCCATATTAGGCAAACGGAGGAAAGACTAAGACGAACAGAAAAGCTGTCCGTTGTTGGTGAACTAGCTGCAAGTGTGGCACATGAAATTCGCAATCCGCTTACCTCGCTCATCGGATTTGTTCAACTGCTTCAGAAAGAGAACGAAAAAGATCATTTATATCATAAAATTATGCTAGACGAATTAAACCGAATTAATTATATAGCTGGGGAGCTGCTCCTGTTGGCTAAGCCCCAGCAGGTCCAGTTTACCCGTGCCGATATCCATCTCATTCTATTTGAGGTCATTTCATTGCTTCAATCTGATGCCAATTTATATAATGTCCAAATTGATTTTATTTCAGATATTCAAGAATATACGATAGACTGCGAACCAAATCAATTAAAGCAGCTTTTTATCAATATCATCAAGAATGCCATTGAGGCATCCCCAAGCAAAGGAAAAGTGGACGTCTATTTAAAACCGGAAGAGAATGGCGAAGTCCCCATTTTTGTGAAGGATAAGGGCTGTGGTATTTCTGAAAAACGGCTGGAAAAAATCGGCGAGCCGTTTTATTCTTCCAAAGAAAAAGGAACAGGATTAGGTCTGACTGTCAGCTACAAGATTGTGCAATCTCATAATGGTTCAATCGTATTCAATAGTAAAATAAATGAAGGAACAGAGGTCCTAATCAAATTACCAGTAACGAATGAAAAAAGTGTAGAACAAACAACTAATTAATAAAAGAAGATCTATTAATCAAGCGTTTGATTAGTAGATCTTCTTCCTTTTTAAAGGCTATATTTATCCTTTGATTTCAAGCAGTTTTTGTCTTAAGTCGCTTTCCATTGTTGCCAGCTCTTGCTCAGCTAGGCGGCGCTTCTGGCGTCCTTCCTCCTGAATTCTTAAAGTCTCTTCCAGTGTAGAAATTAAATTTTCTTGAGTTTTCTTTAATGTTTCAATATCAACAATGCCACGTTCATTTTCTCTTGCAGTCTCAATGGTGTTCGTTTTTAACATTTCAGCGTTTTTCAACAAGAGCTCATTCGTTGTCTTAGACACTTGCTTTTGTGCCTCTACCGCATGGCGTTGCCTAATCAGCGTTAGGGCAATGGCTACTTGATTTTTCCACAACGGGATAGCAGTCATAATAGACGATTGGATCTTTTCAACAAGCGCCTGATTCGTATTTTGAATTAGACGGATTTGCGGAGCGCTCTGAATCGTAATTTCTCGGCTTAATTTCAAATCATAGAGTCGTTTATCTAGCCTGTCTGCGAACTGAATCATATCATTGACTTCTTGGAACTTCATTTGGTCGTTCGACTCTTCGGCTTTTTTCCTTAATGCTGGAATCGTTACATCATGCAATTCCTCGAGCTTAATTTCACCCGCTGCAATATAGACATTTAAGGCATGGAAATATTCTTTGTTATTCTCATAAAGCCTTTCAAGCATGACCACATCTGAAAGCAGGATATTTTTGCTGCGTTCAAGCTTTACGCTAATTCTGTCAATTTGTGCGCCAGTTTTCTGGTATCTGGACAAAGTCTCTTGTATCGAGCTTGAGATTCTGCCAAACATACGTGAAAGAAAGGATGATTTCTCCCCCTTCAAATCATCTGGATTCACTTCATTAAATTTCATCATTAATTCACTAATGATTTCCCCTACTTCCCCGATGTCCTTTTTTTGGACTTGTTCGAGCATCGAGTTGGAGAAGGACAATAGCTTTGACTGTGCAGGCGTCCCGTAAGAGATCATCGCCTGATGATTTGTCGGATCAATTTGCTTAGCAAGCTCGTATGCCATTTGTCTATTTTCTTCTGGAATCACGTCAATCAGCTTAACAGGTTTTTCTTTTATCGGTTCATTTTTGCTAGTCAGCTCAAGATTTTCCCCAAATGGATTAGATAGCAGATCATCCATTAAGTTTGTACTGCTTGTGTTTTTTAAAAGAGATGGATTGTGCTCACTCATTTTAATCTCCTGCTTTCATCGATAATTCGTGAATCCTTTATGGTTTTAATTGTATGCTTGGCGACATCAATTTCGAAGTTCAGCTGGTCAATATCATCTGAGATGACTTTATATAAATCCTCTTCTACCATAGCCGTCAACTGTTCAAGGGTACGGCGTGTTTCATAAAGTGACTGGTCGAGCTCATATGTTTTCTTGGGCTGAGCGGATAAAAACACATATTTCTCCGAAAGCTCAACGGCTGAATCTAAATGGGAAAAATAAAATTGTTCCGCTTTGTAAAAACGTTTTGGCTCCTTTTTCGTTAGCCTGTATATTTTTCTCGTTGTTCGCATTAGCTCCATTCTTTGCTTCAAAGAAGGAATATGACGAATAGAAAAAAGTGCCTTATGCAAGCGAGAAATCTTTCGTTTTGCATCATCGATGTTTTTCTTAATAAATTGGTATTCCTTCCTTGTCAAATGATGGCTTTTTAAGAACCTTCGCTTCTGAATCATTCCTGTCATTAAATAAACAAGAACTCCTGCCCCAAAGCCAATGGCACCTGAGAGCCAGAATGTTTGGTTAAAGGCAAAATAGCTTAGCAGCCATACACTGGACGATGTTGGAAGAGCAATTAACATTCGTAATAGAAATGCTAAAAATTGATTCATATTTAATCGACTCCTAAAATCAAATTCGCCTGGGCGAATTTGCGCCCAGATTTTTATCGAGCGAGCTCGATCATTTCCTCTTAAAAATCTGAGGCATCCGCCGGAGGCTTATCTTTATTCAGCTAGGGCTTAACTCCCCCTGCTGAATTGAATACCTGTTTGCATTAATCTTATCACTTTAGAAGTGAAAGACTAATGCTGAATAAAGTTTAAATTCTTAATATATATACGTATGAAGTAAATACAGGTTTCAGCTATAAAAAATTCCTTCTCTTCTTTAAAGATACAGGAAAATTTCACTTACATCTATAGACCTCAACCTTAAATTATTATAGGACTTGAGACGTAGCAAAACAAAATTAGCGAGCGAGAATTACTTTCGGAAACATATAAAAAAACCATTCACGGCCAGCGTTCTAGCCATGAATGGTTTCTGCTCAGAAACTATTTTATTGAATTTTTAATCGCTTGCTCAAAGGCTGCAATAATATCTTCCGGATGTTCGATGCCAACAGAGATCCTTACGACCTCTCTCGTAATACCTAACGCTTCGCTTGCTTCAGGTGGAAGGGCACGGTGAGAGGTCAGTAAAGGATGCGAAACCGTTGTCTCAACTCCGGCAAGGGTCGGAACTAATTTTACCCATGAAAGGGATTTAAAGAATTGATTAACATCTATACTTTTTGAAAGCTCGATCGTAACCATTGCGCCATATCCTGTCTCTGCTTCATTAAAAGGATAATACACCTTGGATATATTTATATTCCCCTGAAGAGCCTCAGCTAGTTTTCTTGCATTAGTGGTTTGGGTTCGCATACGAAGGGCCAGTGTTTTAAGCCCACGGCATGTAAGCCAAGCTTCAAATGGACTTACATTTGCGCCGAGATTTACGACTTTCGCTTTCGCCTTTTCTACTAAATCTGCTCTTCCGACAACGACCCCGGCAGTAACGTCACTATGACCGCCAATATATTTCGTTGCACTATGAACGACTAAATCTGCGCCGAGCTTAAATGGGCTGCAATGTAAGGGAGTTGCAAATGTGTTGTCAACAAGCACAGCTAATTGATGCATTTTCGCAAAATGAACAACAGCTTCAATGTCCTCCACTCTTAAAAGGGGATTGGTGATCGATTCTGTATACAATAGCTTTGTGTTTGGCTGAATAGCCTGTTCCACATGCTGCAGATTGGAGAAGGACACAAATGTTGTTTCAATCCCCAGTTGACTTAATTCTTCTTTTAATAAGTGGAAGCTGCCCCCATAAACATCTTCCGCAGCAATGATATGATCACCGCTTTTTAGCACGGTAAGAACCGCTGCCAATATAGCTGAAAGCCCTGATGATGTGGCAACACCTGCAGGGGCGCCTTCGAGTGCTGCAACCGCCTGACCAAGTTCATCGGTATTTGGATTGCCAACACGAGAATATAAGTAATTCCCTTCCCCTTGGTAATACCCCTCCATGTCATCTAAATCTTCAAAAGTAAACGCAGAAGTTTGATAAATAGGTGTTACCTTGCTTTTTATCGGTTTCTTTGATTTTTCTACACTATGCAAAACTAATGTTTCAAATCTCTTTTCCAAAACAGGCACCTTCTTTGTAAATATAAATTATTTTAATAAAAGTTCGATTAATTGAATTTTATCAATATTTCACCTGAAATCCAATTAAAATTCTTATATGATTCATCAATTAACTAGGATATATTTCTTTTTGACTAAAGACCGTTATTTGTGGGACCAAATATTAAACCCTCACTATAAAAGCTCTATGGCGCTTGTTTTCGAGTTGCTCTATCGAAAACGCTCACCATGAATGATCTATGGCGCTTGTTTTCGCGTTGCTCTACCTAAAACCAAAACACTCACCATAAACAAGCTTAGTCAATTGAATAACGATAAATCAAAAATCTCTCATTTGGATTATGTCTAGATTCCGGTAATAATATCTCTCTCATTAAATCGAAGGCAGTTTGATTTTCCAAAAAATAAATATAATCCTCTGATGGATAATATAATATTAGCTCGATGTCGCGTTTATATTTTTCCACAGACAACAAGATATTGTTGATAACCTTCATAAAAATTTGGATTGAAAACGGATTGAAAAAATAAAACCGATTGTCCGCGGGACCAATTTCGTATTCTTCAGCTAAACAACAATGAAAGTGAATATCATCCTTTCTATTTTTAAATTTCTTTCCATACCTCTGAAGATTTTCAAGCGCTTCTGCATAATATCCTTCATTCATCTCCACCCCAACCGCTGTAGAATGGAATAAATAATTTGTAAAAAAGTTTAATCTACCTTTTCCACACCCAAAATCTACTAGCCTGTCACTGCTTTTCAGTTCATATTGGTTAAATAATAGGTCAAGTGCACTGTATGGAGTTGATTCATATCGATGGTAGTGAAAGGATTGATTGAAGCCCTTTTGATCCCCACTTGTCCTAATATTTAATAATCCGTCAAAATAACGTTCGTTCATAAAAATGATCTCCTATTCTAACAACATTACCCATTTGAAATAATTTACTCTCTACCCATATTTAGCTATAATTAAATAGTTATAAACTCCTACTTACAACTGCACTCTATAAAACTTCTAAGTAATTACCTTGGATTTCTATTTATAAACAATTACTTCATATACTCTCATTGCAACAGGAAAAGTATCCATCCAATGGCACTTACTACAAAAATCGCACCCTCTACATGCATGAATCAATTTCACCCTAATGATGACTAGTCAAAATGATCTATAAAACAATTCACTAAACGGAGAATACAATAATTCCTGCTATTTTTTTATCATATGATTCATTATAAGTGAAACTTCAATCAGTGGGGGTTTTCGGGCACACAGGACGTGCTAGCGTCGACAAAGACATTAGGACGTGGCGATCTTAGTCGGCCTTCATCCCCCACTG
>NZ_JBALOW010000069.1:3620-15978 GCF_036965085.1 Bacillus sp. JJ1532 | reverse complement strand
ACTATTATTTCTATATATTTATTATAGAATGGAAATGTAAGCATTTTCATTCTAGTTGTTTACCGAGCACTCGCTCGAATCGATTATGTGATATTGATTAATTCCAATCAAGGAATAAGAGATTTAATAGGTTGCCTTTTTATCAATTTTAACTGGTCTGTAGTTCGACATTTGTCGACTTAAAAGGGTGAAGTTGTTGCCCATATATCAGATGTACCTGATTAAAAAGTCATAAGGATTTAGCTTAGAACATGATAAACAGACAAAAGGGTATGGGGAAATCTTATTATGTAAAGGAGAGAGTCAGTATGACAGTTACACGCGGTCTTGAAGGGGTAGTTGCTACAACATCATCAATTAGTTCTATCATTGATGATACATTAACATATGTAGGATATGACATTGATGATTTAGCTGAAAATGCAAGCTTTGAAGAAGTGATATATTTGCTTTGGCATAGAAAGCTTCCGAATCAATCACAATTAGAGGATTTAAAAAATCAATTAGCAGAAAATATGGAATTGCCAAAGGAAGTATTAGAGCATTTTAAAATGTATCCGATTGATCAAGTACACCCGATGGCTGCTTTACGTACAGCTGTTTCTCTTTTAGGATTATACGATGAAGAAGCCGACTTGATGGATAAAGAATCTAATTATAACAAAGCTATTCGTCTGCAAGCAAAAATGCCTGCAATCGTTACAGCATTTTCAAGAATTAGAAAAGGTCTTGACCCAATTGCACCAAGAAAAGATCTTGGCTTTGCTGCAAACTTCTTATATATGTTATCAGGAAAAGAGCCTGAAGCCATTGCCATTGAAGCTTTTGATAAGGCACTTGTTCTTCATGCAGACCACGAGTTGAACGCTTCAACATTTACTGCACGTGTTTGTGTGGCGACATTATCGGATGTTTATTCAGGTGTTACAGCCGCAATCGGGGCTTTAAAAGGACCATTACACGGTGGGGCCAACGAAGCAGTTATGAAAATGTTAACTGAAATTAGTACACTTGAAAACGTTGAACCATATGTTCGCGGCAAGCTTGAAAAGAAAGAAAAAATTATGGGCTTTGGACATCGCGTTTATCGCAAAGGCGATCCGCGTGCTAAGCATTTAAGAGACATGTCTAAGAAATTAACAGAACTGACAGGTGAACCGCATTGGTTTGAAATGTCTACAAAAATTGAAAATATCGTAACGGGTGAGAAGAATCTTCCGCCAAATGTTGATTTCTATTCTGCTTCTGTATACCATAGCTTAGGTATTGATCATGATTTATTTACACCAATCTTTGCAGTAAGCCGTGTGTCAGGCTGGCTGGCTCATATTTTAGAACAATATGATAACAACCGATTAATCCGTCCGCGTGCAGATTATACTGGTCCCGGCATGCAGAAATATGTTCCAATCAAGCAAAGAGGATAAGCTTTGGGTGACAGAAAAATAATGTGAGAAATACAGGAATATTTTCAAATTGGAAAAATTCTGTAATAAATAGAGCAGATAAAGGTTAGGGGCTCAAAGCCATCTAACCTTTGATTCTGATAGATAGGTTTGACACCCTAGATTGTGAATTGCCATAGGGATATGTCAATGCTTTTCAAAAAATGGAGGGAATAATCATGCAAGGTGAAAAAATCACGGTAAGTAATGGTGTATTAAATGTACCAAATAATCCAGTAGTTCCTTTTATCGAAGGAGATGGAACAGGTCCAGACATTTGGGCTTCATCTTCAAGAGTATTAGACGCTGCTGTGGAGAAAGCATATAATGGCGAGCGTAAAATTGTCTGGAAAGAAGTATTAGCGGGAGAAAAGGCTTTTAATCAAACAGGCGAATGGCTTCCATCTGAAACTCTAGATGTCATTAACGATTATTTAATTGCAATTAAAGGTCCATTAACGACTCCAATTGGCGGAGGTATCCGTTCTTTAAACGTAGCGCTGCGCCAAGAATTAGACCTTTTCGTATGCTTGCGTCCAGTTCGCTGGTTT
Source organism: Bacillus sp. JJ1532 (assembly GCF_036965085.1). Taxonomy (NCBI): domain Bacteria; kingdom Bacillati; phylum Bacillota; class Bacilli; order Caryophanales; family Bacillaceae; genus Bacillus; species Bacillus sp. JJ1532. Next base: position 13,982 of record NZ_JBALOW010000069.1, on the reverse strand, counting down.
GAAGGTGTTCCTTCACCTGTTAAACGCCCACAAGACACAGATATGGTAATCTTCCGTGAAAATACTGAAGATATCTATGCGGGAATTGAATACGCAAATGGTTCAGATGAAGTAAAGAAATTAGTTTCCTTCCTTCAAAATGAACTAGGAGTAAATAAAATCCGTTTCCCTGAGACATCTGGAATTGGAATTAAACCAGTTTCTGAAGAAGGAACGAGCCGTTTAGTGCGTGCTGCAATTGAGTATGCTATTAAAGAGGGACGTAAATCATTAACGCTAGTACATAAAGGTAATATTATGAAATTTACTGAAGGTGCCTTTAAAAACTGGGGTTATGAGCTTGCTGAAAGAGAATACGGGGATAAAGTATTCACTTGGGCTCAATATGATCGTATTAAGGATGCTGAAGGCACTGAAGCTGCTAACAAAGCTCAGGCAGATGCAGAAGCTGCTGGTAAGATTATCGTTAAAGATGCCATCGCTGACATTTTCTTACAGCAAATCCTTACACGACCAAAAGAATTTGATGTAGTTGCGACAATGAACCTAAATGGTGATTATATTTCTGATGCACTTGCTGCTCAAGTTGGGGGCATTGGAATCGCTCCAGGAGCAAACATTAACTATGTAACTGGACACGCCATCTTCGAAGCAACACACGGGACTGCTCCCAAGTATGCGGGCTTAGACAAAGTGAATCCTTCATCTGTTATTCTGTCTGGTGTATTAATGTTAGAACACTTAGGATGGAACGAAGCAGCAAATATGATCGTAAAATCAATGGAAAAGACTATTGAATCTAAAGTTGTTACTTACGATTTTGCTCGCTTAATGGAAGGTGCAACAGAAGTTAAATGTTCTGAATTTGGGGATGAATTAATTAAAAATATGGAGTAATATATATATATAATGGAGGCTGTTCATGAAGGTTCAAAGGCTAATAAGCACTTGGTCCCGTCTAGTTGCAGCCTCCTTTTTACATATTTAAAATACCTGAACATTCCAAGGGAGGAACTCTAATGTCTTTAAAACGCAAAAAGATTTCCGTAATTGGCAGTGGATTTACTGGGGCAACAACTGCATTTTTACTTGCCCAAAAAGAGCTTGGAGATGTAGTATTAGTTGATATTCCACAAATGGAAAACCCTGCAAAAGGTAAAGCTTTAGACATGCTTGAAGCAAGTCCAGTTCAAGGCTTTGATGCAAATATTACTGGAACTTCAAACTATGAAGAAACAGCTGATTCTGATATCGTTGTAGTAACAGCTGGTATTGCACGTAAGCCAGGAATGAGCAGGGATGATTTAGTACAAACAAACCAAAAGATTATGAAGAGTGTAGCACAGGAAATTGTGAAATACTCGCCTAACAGCTTTATAGTTGTGTTAACAAACCCTGTAGATGCAATGACTTATACCATTTTTAAAGAAACAGGTTTCCCTAAAAATCGTGTAATCGGGCAATCAGGTGTTCTTGATACAGCTCGTTTCCGTACGTTTATTGCACAAGAATTAAATCTTTCCGTTAAAGATATTACTGGTTTTGTTCTTGGCGGACATGGAGACGATATGGTTCCATTAGTGCGTTATTCTTATGCTGGAGGAATCCCTCTAGAAACATTAATTCCACAAGACCGTTTAGATGCGATTGTAGAACGTACTCGTAAAGGCGGCGGAGAAATCGTTAATCTTCTTGGTAATGGCAGTGCTTATTATGCACCTGCAGCTTCTCTTGTTGAAATGTGTGAAGCTATACTTAAAGACCAGCGTCGTGTTCTTCCGTCAATTGCTTACCTGGAGGGTGAGTATGGTTATGAAGGAATCTACCTAGGAGTACCGACTATCCTTGGAGCTAACGGAATTGAGAAAGTAATCGAGCTTGAGCTTACTGCAGATGAAAAGTCAGCGCTTGATAAGTCTGCTGAAGCTGTACGCAGCGTGATGGATGTTTTGGCATAATCATACAATGGAAAATTCGGAGGGATGCCCTCCGAATTTTTTAAAAACTAAAAATTTGGCCCTCCTATTGGAACTTTATCATGATGGATAAAGGTGGTATAATGTTTTAATAAACAAAATAATTTAACAGTAATCAGATAAAAAGTTGGAAACGTTTACATGAAGATGGAGGTGCCCAAAATTGTTACTTGGGAAAAAGCGAAAACTTGGAAGGAAAATTGCAGAAATAAATGTAGGGGAAAAATTAACCTTAACAGAAAAAATTGAGGATAAGGATTTACTCCTCTATTTAGGTCTTACGAATGACGCTAACCCACTTTATATTCAGCATGACTATGCATCACAAACACCATATAAAAAGCCAATTGTTCCAAGCATTATGTTGAATGGCATCATAAATTCAGCCATTTCTAAATATTTGCCTGGCCCGGGATCTCATATATTAAAGCAAGAAATTGATTATGTTAAACCTGTTTTTCACTATGGAACTATCCAGTTTCTTTTTGAGGTCACGGAAGTTAGTAAAAGCAGTCATACCATTCAAATTAAGGTACAAGGCACAAATGAAGATGATGAAATGGTCATTAATGGAACATTACTTGTATGCCCGCCTCATCGTATTCAAGCAATGGACGGCGACACACTTGAAAATTTCTAATGATTCTTCGAAAAGACATATGGTAGACGTATGTCTTTTTCTTTTCCTCAGAATATTGAAATGTTTGTCACTCTTGTTACATTTTCGCTGTCAGTATATATTAGTAATAGGATGAGGTAAGGGGTTTTTATCACGTTATTTAAGGGGAATACCGATTTAAACGGAGGTTAGCATGGGTAAGAAAATATTAGTAGTTGATGATGAACAGTCCATTCTCACTTTATTGGAGTACAATCTTAAACAGGCAGGGTATGAAGTCATCACTGCCATGGATGGAGAAACAGGAAAGAATCTTGCCATCTCAGAAAAGACTGATTTAATTGTACTTGATCTTATGCTTCCAAAAATGGATGGGATTGAGGTATGTAAGGAACTTCGCCAAGAAAAGGTCATGACACCCATTTTAATGCTGACTGCTAAGGATGATGAATTTGATAAAGTTTTAGGGCTGGAGTTAGGGGCAGATGATTATATGACAAAGCCCTTTAGTCCGAGAGAAGTTGTAGCTAGGGTCAAGGCTATTTTGAGAAGGACGCAGATGTTGTCAGAGGCTATGGAAGATGCTGCAGATGAATTAGAGTATATCCAAATTGTAGGCTTAAAGATTTTCCCTGATCAATATGAAGCCTATTTTGAAGATGAGCTACTTGAATTAACTCCGAAGGAATTTGAACTCCTCTTATATTTAGCGAAGAATAAGGGACGTGTATTAACAAGAGATCAGCTATTAAGCGCGGTATGGAACTATGACTTTGCTGGGGACACTCGGATTGTGGATGTCCATATAAGTCATTTAAGAGAAAAGATCGAGGCTGATACGAAAAAGCCCATTTATATCAAAACTATTCGCGGATTAGGATATAAGCTTGAGGAGCCTAAATGAGAATGGCCAAATTTCGCTCACGGCTTCTGTTTGGTTTAATTACATTAATATTTGCTGTATTAATTGGACTTGGTGTCCTATTAGGACAGCTTTTTAAAAGCTATTACTTGAATGCTTTTGATGAGCGGCTGAAAAAGGAAAGTGTATTGTTATCGAACTTTATTGAAGATGAAGGCGGTATTCAATCGATTAATAAGGAAGAAATCAATAATTACAGCAAAATGCTTGATGCACGAGTAACTGTTGTTGATATGTCTGGTGCAATCATTCATGATAGCGACCCATTAAAGGATTATTTGAGTAATCAAAAGCATCAATCGATTATTCATGAAATGATTGCTTATAAGGATATGAGCCATCACTTAATTAAAGATACTGGAGTGTACGATTTACATTATTATTGGCACCCAGTCTCGCTATCAGGCAAAAAAGAAGGCTATATTTTTCTAAGTACCCATATGACTGAAATAAATAATGCTTATAAACAGATATGGAAGCTGTTAACGATCATTCTGAGCATTTCATTTATTGTCATATTATTATTAGGATCAAGAATGACAACAAGATATACAAAACCTATTGAGGCCGCAACGAAAACAGCGATTGAGCTAGCGAAGGGGAATTACCGTGCTCGTACTTATGAAGACCATAATAACGAAACCGGTATGCTAAGTGCATCGATTAATGTGCTGGCAAGAAATTTGCAAGATATGAGAAAAACTCAAGAAATGCAGCAGGACCGGCTTTCAGCTCTTATAGAAAATATGGGAAGCGGATTGATATTGATCGATAGTAAAGGATTTATCAGTATGCTTAACCGTACATATAAAGAAATTTTTAATGTAAATCCCATTGAGTATATGAATAAGCTTTATTATGAAGTAATAGAGTATGGCGAAATTGTTTCTCTTATAGAAGAAATATTTATGACTGAAGAGAAAGTAAAGAAGCAAATTATTATTCCATTAGGAAGTGGACGGAGGCATTTTGAGGTTTATGGAGTGCCAATTATCGGAACGAATGATGTGTGGAAGGGTGTCCTTTTAGTTTTTCATGATATTACAGATATTAAGAAGCTTGAGCAAGTGAGGAAGGACTTTGTTGCAAATGTTTCACATGAATTGAAAACACCCATTACATCGATTAAAGGTTTTTCGGAAACACTTTTAGATGGAGCAATGGAGGATAAACAATCTTTAGAAGCGTTTTTGAAAATTATTCTGCAGGAGAGCGACCGACTACAGTCTCTTGTTCACGATTTATTAGATTTATCGAAGATTGAGCAGCAAAATTTTAATCTGTCTATTCAGTCATACAATATTGCAGATACTCTTGAAGAAGTAATAGCGATTTTAGACCAAAAAGCTGCAGAAAGAGAAATTAGCTTAATGATCGAGAAAGAAAATGATCCAATCCTCATCGAGGGTGATGCAGACCGGCTCAAACAAATTTTCTTGAATTTAATCAATAATGCTGTTACTTATACGCCAAATGGCGGAAGTGTTTCAATATCATTAAAAGAATCTCAATCGAAGGTTTTCATTAAAGTAGCGGACACAGGTATCGGAATTTCGAAGGAAGAAATCCCTCGAATATTTGAGCGATTCTATCGTGTAGATAAAGCCCGCAGCCGAAATTCCGGCGGAACAGGCTTAGGGTTAGCTATCGTCAAGCATTTAGTCGAAGCGCATAAAGGAAATGTTTCGGTTGAAAGTAAGATAGGGGAAGGGACAACCTTTTTTATTGAACTGAATAAAAATCTTCCTAAAGGCTACTGATGGATGAAGTGAATGGTTATTTTACATGTTCTTAACAATTAGCAAATGTTAGCTTAATAATTGCTTGATAGAATCATGTATGAAGAACCCCTTCATCCAAAGGAAAATGAAAAAGACGAAAGCAAACCCCGCTTTCGTCTTTTTTGCAATTTTATGAAACCTTTAGGCTAATGAAACGTATTAATTGTAAAGAACCTGTAACAGGAAGGGGAGAGAGTATGGTCAGCTTAAAAAGAATATATACAGTAACTGGCCTTGTACTGCTAATTATTATTTTGGGCATCACCGCCTTGACTACTTGGTATACGGTGGATGAATCTGATCAGGCTGTGATTTTAACTTTTGGAAAGGTTGAGGAAGGAATTACAGAACCAGGTCTCCATTTCAAATTGCCATGGCCAATTCAAAGCGTAGAGAAAGTTTCAAAAGAAACATTCAGTCTTCAATTTGGATTTGAAGAAAAAGACGGCCAAATGAAGGACTTTCCAGAAGAGACAAAAATGATTACAGGGGATGAAAACATCGTCCTCGCTGATCTTGTAGTGCAGTGGAAAATTACCGATCCAGAAAAATTCCTATACAATTCTAGTAATCCCGAAGAAATTCTATATGATGCTACCTCGGCTTCTTTAAGAAGTATTATTGGAAACTCCAAAATTGATGATGCTTTAACATCTGGGAAGGCAAAAATTGAAGCCGATGTAAGGGATTTATTAAGCTCTTTAATTGAAAAATATGATATTGGTTTATCCATTTTGGCTGTAAAGCTTCAAGATGTAGAGCTTCCGAATGATGAAGTTCGGAAGGCATTTACAAATGTGACGGATGCCAGAGAAACTGCCAATACTAAAGAAAACGAAGCAAAAAAGTATGTAAATAAAAGAATGAATGAAGCACAAGGTGAGAAGGATGCATTAATCTATAAAGCTGAAGGGGAAAAAGCAGCACGACTTGAAAGAGCAAGAGGGGATGTAGCTGTTTTCAATAAAATTTACGCAGAATATAAGAATAATCCAGACATTACTAGAGAACGACTTGTTATTGAAACACTTGAACAGGTTCTTCCAGATGCAGAAATTTATATTATGAACGATGATGGAAACACATTGAAATACTTCCCAATCAGGCCTCTTGAGAAAGAACAGCCTGTACAAACAGAGGAAGGAAGTGAAAATAAACAATGAGTGATAATAATGTAATTAATATTAATGAGCGCGGCGGAAAAAACACCCAATGGCGAAACTATATTAAAAGTGGTGTTTTCTTAGTAATTCTGCTAATTATAATTGGAATCATTCTCAGCAACCTCTTTATTGTAAAAGAGGGAGAGTATAAAGTGATTCGCCAATTTGGTGAAGTTGTTAGAATTGAAAGTGAGCCTGGCTTAAGCTATAAAATTCCATTTATCCAAAGTGTTTCTACGCTGCCAAAATATCAGCTAACGTATGATGTATCAGAAGCTGAAATTAATACAAAAGATAAAAAGCGGATTATTATAGATAACTATGCTGTTTGGCGAATTGAAGATCCGAAGAAGATGATTGCCAATGCGAGAACGCTTGAAAGTGCTGAAACAAGAATGGAGGAATTTATTTATTCCACTACACGTACAGAGCTTGGGCAGCTAAACTACGAAGAGATTATTAATGATGAGAAATCCTCCCGTGGGTCATTAAATGATCGAATTACGGAAAAGGTAAACGAGCTTCTGGCAAAGGATAATTACGGTATTGTCGTCACAGATGTGCGAATGAAACGTACCGATCTACCGGCTGAAAACGAACAGTCTGTATATACGAGAATGATATCTGAACGTGAATCAACAGCACAGGAATACTTATCTAAAGGGGATGCCAATAAAAATCGGATTATTGCCGATACGGATAAACAAGTAAGAGAGCTTTTGGCAAAAGCACAGGCGGATGCAGAGGAAATTAGAGCTGATGGGGAATCAGGAGCTGCGAAAATTTATAATGAGGCATTTTCAAAGGATCCTAGCTTCTACTCCTTATACAGAACATTAGAATCCTATAAAAAGACTATAAATGGCGAAACGGTTATCGTTCTGCCGTCAGATTCACCATACGCCCGACTATTAATGGGCTACACGAATTAATTAACTTCATTCAGCATTCATCTACCACTTCTATAAATGGGAGAAGAATGAAAAAAGGTATCTATTTCAGTGGGGATTCAAACCCCGGCTGAATGAAGTTAAGCCTCCGGCGGATGCCTCAGATTTTTAGGGGAAATTATCGAGCCAGCTCGATAAAAATCTGGGCGCAATTTCGCCGAGCCGAAATTGATTAAAAACCGTTATTTTTCTTTCTTCGTTTGCTCATGGTAAAATGAAGAAAGGAAATAACGGTTTTTTAAAGGAATGCTATGTTAATGGTGAAAAAGAGGTGGAATATACTTGAAGAAAAAATTAGTGTTGATTGATGGAAATAGCATTGCTTATCGGGCTTTTTTTGCTTTGCCGCTGCTGAATAATGATAAAGGCATACATACAAATGCAGTTTATGGCTTTACGATGATGTTATCAAAAATTCTGGAGGATGAAAAACCTACCCATATTCTTGTTGCATTTGATGCAGGAAAAACAACCTTTCGTCATAAGACGTTTAGTGAATATAAGGGCGGAAGACAAAAGACGCCACCCGAATTATCAGAGCAATTTCCGTTCATTCGAGAGCTGCTGGATGCCTATCAGATTCCAAGATATGAACTGGAAAACTATGAAGCAGATGATATTATCGGAACACTTTCACTTCACGCAGAGAAGGATGACTTTGAAGTAAAGGTGATTTCAGGAGACAAAGACTTAACCCAGCTAAGCTCAGAGAAAACAACAGTAGCCATTACCCGAAAAGGAATTACTGACATAGAGGAATACACCCCTGCTCATATTGCTGATAAGTATGGAATCACACCAGAAAGAATTATCGATATGAAAGGATTAATGGGAGATAGCTCCGATAATATTCCTGGAGTTCCGGGAGTCGGGGAAAAAACAGCTTTGAAATTATTAAAAGAGCATGGAACATTGGAAAACCTTCTAGAATCAATCGATAAAGTAAGCGGGAAAAAACTGCAGGAAAAGCTGGAGGAATTTAAAGACCAGGCAATAATGAGTAAAGAGCTCGCTACGATTACAAGAGAAGCCCCGGTAGACGTACAGCTAAATGAAATTGAATATGAAGGATTTGAAAAAGACGAGGTTATCAGAATCTATAAAGAGCTTGGCTTTAACTCTTTATTAGACAAGCTCGGTGACTTTGACGGTGTTGAAGAAGAAGATTTAGAGGAAATAGAGTTTACGATCGTTGAAGAGGTAACAGAGGAAATTTTTTCTGACATAAATTCTTTTTATGTAGAAATATTAGAAGATAATTACCATTATGCTGATATTATTGGATTTTCGGTAGGAAATGAAAAAGGAATATTCTTTATTTCAGCTGAGAAGGCTATCGCATCTCCGATTTTTAAACAATGGGCTGAGGACAAAAGTAAAGAGAAAATCGTCTACGATGGAAAAAGATCTGAAGTTTCCCTGCGTCATCATGGAATCCATTTATCAGGGATTACATTTGACTTACTTATTGCTGCCTACTTAATCAATCCATCTGAAACGATTGAAGATGTGAGTTCTGTTGCAAAAACACATGGATATACATCCATTCAATCAGATGATGCTTTTTATGGGAAAGGTGCAAAGCGAATCATCCCTGAGGAGCGGAAGCTTGCGGAGCATCTATCTAGAAAGGCTGATGCCCTACTATCTTTGAACGATAAGCTGGATCAGGAGCTTAAAGAAAATCAGCAGGATGGATTATTCTATGACCTAGAATTGCCGCTTTCTCTTATTTTAGCTGATATGGAATCGACAGGGATTAAAATGGATCTTGAGCGTTTACAGGCAATGGGCGATGAGATTTTATCAAAGCTAGTTGATATTGAAGGGCGTATTCATGAATTAGCCGGAGAAAAATTTAATATTAATTCCCCTAAACAGCTGGGAGTTATTTTATTTGATAAATTAGGTCTTCCTGTCTTTAAAAAGACAAAAACAGGTTACTCAACTTCTGCTGATGTCCTTGAAAAGCTTGAGCAGGATCATGATATTATTAAGGAAATACTCCTTTATCGCCAGCTTGCAAAGCTTCAGTCTACGTATATTGAGGGCTTATTAAAAATTGTGAATAAAGAAAATGAGAAGGTTCACACAAGGTTCAATCAGGCTCTTACTCAAACTGGAAGATTAAGTTCAACAGATCCTAATCTTCAGAATATCCCTATTCGACTGGAGGAAGGGAGAAGAATTCGCCAAGCATTTATTCCTTCTGAAAAGAACTGGCTGATCTTTGCTGCTGATTATTCGCAGATCGAGCTAAGAGTACTTGCTCATATTGCTGGTGATGAGAAGCTGATTGATGCATTTAATCAAGATATGGATATTCATACAAAGACCGCAATGGAGGTCTTTCATGTAACTGAAGATGAAGTTACTTCGAATATGCGCCGCCATGCAAAAGCAGTTAACTTTGGAATTGTGTACGGCATTAGTGATTATGGGCTCTCTCAAAGTCTAGGAATTACACGAAAAGAAGCAGGTCAATTCATTAATCGATATTTAGAGAGCTATCCAGGTGTTAAGCAATATATGGAAGATATTGTTTATGATGCTAAACAAAAAGGCTATGTATCCACTCTGCTGCATCGCAGGAGATACTTGCCAGAAATTACGAACCGAAATTTTAACCTCCGAAGCTTTGCAGAACGCACTGCGATGAACACACCGATACAAGGAAGTGCTGCCGACATTATTAAGAAGGCAATGATTGATATGGCCAATCGTTTAAAACAAGAAAAACTGAATTCACGGCTCTTGCTTCAGGTTCACGATGAATTAATCTTTGAAGCACCAGAGGATGAAATTGAACAGTTAAAGAAAGTCGTCCCTGATGTAATGGAAAATGCCATTCAATTAAAAGTTCCATTAAAGGTTGATTACGCCTATGGGCCTACATGGTTTGACGCGAAGTAGAAAAGCGGAAGCGCCTTGTTCACCCCCGACAAGCACAA
>NZ_JBALOW010000069.1:607-3572 GCF_036965085.1 Bacillus sp. JJ1532 | reverse complement strand
AGACAAATAGAAAAGCGGAAGTGCTGGAACTAGACAATAGGAGGTGGTTCGATGCCTGAATTGCCAGAGGTGGAAACGATCCGCCGTACGTTGGATGAATTAATTATGAACAAGACGATTGACCATGTTTCAGTTTTCTGGCCGAAAATTGTAAAGCATCCTGAGGAAGTATCGCAATTTAAAGATGCATTAGTTGGGCAGAAGTTTACCGGTACCGGCAGAAGAGGAAAATTTCTTATTCTTTATACTCAGGATTTTGCGCTCATTTCCCATTTGCGAATGGAAGGAAAATATGGGCTTTTTCAGCAGACTGATGAAGTGGATAAGCATACTCATGTTATTTTCCATTTCACAGATGGTACAGAACTTCGCTATAAGGATGTACGGAAATTTGGTACGATGCATCTATATTTAAAAGGTGAAGAATTTAATCGTCTTCCTCTTTCTCAATTAGGTCCAGAACCCTTTTCTGATGGTTTTACAAAGGAAGAATTAGCTGAGAAACTTTCAAAGACGAAAAGGAATATTAAAGCTGTTCTCCTAGATCAAAAGGTGGTGGTTGGTCTCGGTAATATTTATGTTGATGAAGCACTATTCCGGGCGCAGATCCATCCTGAGAGACATGCTGACACTATAACCAATTCTGAATTAACAAGACTTCATAAAGAAATAATAGCTACATTGTCTGAAGCTGTTGACAAAGGGGGAAGTACGATCCGTTCGTACATTAACTCCCAAGGTCAAATTGGTATGTTTCAGCTCGAGCTTTTAGTTTATGGCAGGAAAGGGGAAGACTGTAAAGTTTGCGGCAGTCAGCTTGAAAGAATTATTTCCGGCGGACGTGGAACTGTATTCTGTCCTTCATGCCAAAAAAAATAATGTTAAACTCGCCATTTCAGGCGAGTTTTTCGTTCTCAAGTGCTTAAAAAGTTTTTCAATAACAATGGATAGGCTTCTCCCATATACTATCTTAGCGTTTGACAGGTAGCAACAGGTTACGTGTTGATACGAGGGAGGAGTCCTATCCAAATGATGCATACAATATCACTTTTTTTACTAGCATTTGCTGTTAGTCTAGATAGCTTTAGTGTAGGATTAACTTATGGATTACGAAAAATGAGCATCCCATTGAAATCAATTGGAATCATCGCTTGCTGTTCAGCAATCGCATTAGTGATTGCCATGACAATCGGTCGCTTCATTATTGGCTTTTTTTCACCTGCTTTCGCGGAAAGTGTTGGGGGAATCATTCTTATTTGCCTTGGAGTGTGGGTGCTTATTCAATTTTTCCGTTCAGGAAAGTCCAAGGATGCACTTCCCCATGAAAAAACGATTGTCAATTTTGAAATTAAATCGCTTGGTGTTGTTATACAAATTTTGCAAAAGCCGATGTCTGCGGATTTTGATAAATCGGGCACTATAACAGGGATTGAAGCATTAATGCTTGGACTTGCGCTATCCCTTGATGCATTCGGTGCTGGGATTGGCGCAGCTATGCTGGGGTTTTCCCCATATTATTTAGCTCTGACAGTGGCTGTCATGAGTTCACTGTTTGTATATATGGGCCTAAAAGTGGGGTCCGTTTTCTCCAAAAGTGATTGGGTACAGAAATTTTCCTTTATACCGGGGATACTATTAATACTAATTGGGATTTGGAAAATATAACGTAAGAAAGGGAAATGAGATGTCTATAGTTGTCGGCCTGACTGGAGGAATCGCAAGTGGAAAGAGCACAGTTTCCTCCATCTTAATTGAAAAAGGAGCATTAGTCATTGATGCAGATGTAGAAGCACGCTTAGCTGTCGAAAAAGGAGAAGAAGCCTATAATGAGATCATTGCCCATTTTGGGGATCAAGTCCTGCTTGAAGACGGGTCGATTGACAGAGGAAAACTAGGATCTATCATTTTTCATGATGAACAGCAGCGCCAGAAACTTAACAGTATTGTTCATCCTGCAGTTAGAAAAAGAATGTTGTTGAAGAAAGACAATGCCATTGCAGACGGTGAAAAACTAGTAATTCTCGACATTCCGTTATTATTCGAAAGCAAGCTGACCTCTATGGTTGACAAAACCATTTTAGTATTTGTGGATGAAGATGTTCAATTAGAACGGTTAATGAATCGTAATCATCTCACTAAAGAAGAGGCGATGGCAAGAATTAACTCACAAATGCCGCTTAAGGATAAGGTTCAGCTTGCTGATGAAGTTATAAATAATAATGGTACTATAGCGGAAACAGAGCAGCAGCTTATAGAAATATTGAAAAAATGGAATGCTATGTAGGAGCCTTAAGGGCTCTTTTTGTTTGCAATTGTTAATAAAGAGCAATAGGTTGATTAATCAGAATTATAAAACATTTATTTTCCACACTTTAATCATTACAAACGTCTACTAATATGTTATACTAATTACATATGAATACGATATAAAGTATAACACTTATGCGGAAGGGGCCGTAAAATGAAAGCGAAAATTGCAATTAACGGTTTTGGAAGAATTGGACGAATGGTATTTAGAAAAGCCATTCTTGATGATAAACTTGATGTGGTTGCAGTAAATGCAAGCTATCCAGCTGAAACATTGGCACACTTAATTAAGTATGACACAAATCATGGCCGATTTGAAGGGGAAGTTATTCCGGAAGACGGTGCTCTTATTGTAAATGGTAAGCGTGTACAATTATTAAGCAACCGTAACCCGCAGGAGCTTCCTTGGAAAGAATTAAATATTGATATTGTCATTGAAGCAACTGGTAAATTTAACTCTCGTGATAAAGCAGCACTTCATTTAGAAGCTGGTGCTAAGAAGGTTATTTTAACAGCTCCAGGAAAAAATGAAGACGTTACAATTGTAATGGGTGTGAACGAAGAAGCTTTAAACATTGCAGAGCATGATATTATTTCAAATGCTTCTTGTACAACTAACTGCTTAGCGCCGGTTGCGAAAGTACTTGACGAACAATTT
>NZ_JBALOW010000069.1:0-596 GCF_036965085.1 Bacillus sp. JJ1532 | reverse complement strand
GCATTGAAAATGGACTAATGACTACGGTTCATGCTTATACGAACGACCAGAACAATATAGACAATCCACATAAGGATTTACGCCGTGCCCGTGCTTGTGCACAATCTATTATTCCAACATCAACAGGTGCAGCTAAAGCGTTAACATTAGTGCTTCCTCATTTAAAAGGCAAGCTTCATGGAATGGCTTTACGTGTTCCAACACCAAACGTTTCTCTAGTTGACCTTGTAGTGGATCTTAAGTCCGATGTAACTGTTGATCAGGTCAATGCAGCATTTGAACAAGCTTCCGAAGGCGCTCTTAGCGGTATTTTAGATATTACTGATGAGCCATTAGTTTCAATCGACTTTAACACAAATCCGCATTCTGCTATCATTGATGGGTTATCCACAATGGTCATTGGAACGAATAAAGTAAAGGTTTTAGCATGGTATGACAATGAATGGGGCTACTCTTGCAGAGTTGTCGATTTAACAAAATATGTTGCACAGGAGCTTCTTAAACCTTCTGCAGTAAATGTTGGTTAATGAAATGCGCCTTGCAGCGCTATTAGGCATGCCAAAATTGGCATGCTTAATTTTTTTTGTCTAGCTCCA
>NZ_JBALOW010000068.1:0-22850 GCF_036965085.1 Bacillus sp. JJ1532 | reverse complement strand
CCGCCCCGACTCATTTGCGGTGGTCCACCTGGTCCCCTAAACCCTCCTCCAGCCATGGGGGGGAAGGGTCCCATTGGCGGGCGGGAAGGCATTTGATTCCTGTAAGGCTGCGGAGAAAATCCCCCGCGAAAAGGCGCCCCTGGTCCTTGAATCATAACATGACCTCCTAACTAATCTCTTTTAGTATTAAACTATGCGTAATTTACAAAATGGTTTTTGGACTTTTTTTCATAAATAGGTAAATATAAAGTTAAAATGATGTTTGAAGAAGGTATATGTGGTTATTTCATGCAAATTTTATTATAATAACAGGATGATTACATGAATCGACAAATGAGGAGCTATAAAAATGATGGATAATAAGTTTGAACGATATGATTTTAAGACATTTATTTTGGAAGCGGTGAAGGATTTAGGCTTTTATGAGCCAACTGAAATCCAAGAAAGATTATTTCCGACTGTGTTAAAAGGTGAAAGTGCAATCGGCCAATCACAAACTGGGACCGGAAAAACGCATGCCTATATTTTACCAATATTACAAAAGGTAAAGTCTGAAAATCAGGAGGTACAAGCAGTCATAACTGCACCTACAAGAGAGCTGGCTACCCAAATCTATCATGAAATTCTAAAGGTAACAAAGCATTGCCAAGAGGGACAAGACATATCAGCCCGCTGTTATGTCGGTGGAACTGATAAGCAGAGATCGATTGAAAAATTACGAACTCAGCCACATATTGTTGTCGGAACTCCTGGAAGAATTAACGATTTGATTAAGGAACAAGCCTTATTTGTCCATACAGCCAATATGCTTGTAGTAGACGAAGCGGATCTTATGCTTGATATGGGTTTTATCGAGGATGTGGATCAAATCGCAGCAAGAATGCCTGAAAAGCTGCAGATGTTGATTTTTTCCGCGACCATTCCAGAAAAATTAAAGCCATTTTTAAAAAAGTATATGGAAAATCCAAAATACATTCAAATCGAACCTGAACAAGTAACAGCAGCCAAAATAGAGCATTGGATTATGCCATCCCGCCATCGCAATAAAGATAAGCTTGTTCATGATGCATTAATGGTATTCAACCCCTATTTAGCTATCGTTTTTACAAATACGAAGAAAATGGCAGATGAAGTGGCTGATTCCTTAATTAAAAAAGGATTAAAAGTGGGACGTATTCACGGGGATCTTAATCCTCGTGAGCGTAAAAAAATGATGAAACAAATTAAAGATTTGGAATTCCAATATATTGTTGCCACTGATTTAGCTGCTAGAGGGATCGATATTCAAGGCATCAGTCATGTTATTAACTATGAATTGCCTTCTGATTTAGATTTTTATATTCACCGTGTTGGGAGAACAGCCCGTGCAGGCAATTCTGGTATTGCACTTACCATTTATGATACATCCGATGAGGATGCACTAAATCGTCTTGATAAAATGGGGATCGATTTCCGACACGTTGATCTTCAAAAAGGGGAATGGGCAGATTTAGGCAAGAGAAATAAGCGCAAAAGCCGCAAGAAGCAGGCAGACGAAATCGATAAACAAGCACAGTCTATTGTTCAAAAGCCTAAAAAGGTAAAGCCAGGATATAAAAAGAAAATGCAATCTGAAATAGAAAGCTTCAAAAAACGCCAAAAAAGATTACAGCGTAAAAAATAGATAACAAAGGGAGAGAGGAAGCCATTATGTTGAAAATAGGTTCACACGTATCGATGAGTGGAAAGGACATGCTCCTAGCTGCCAGCAAGGAAGCGGTATCCTATGGATCAAATACGTTTATGATTTATACAGGAGCCCCTCAAAATACGAGAAGAAAAAAAATCGAGGATTTGAATATTGAAGCAGGCCTTAAGCATATGGAGGCAAATGGTATATCTGATATTATTGTCCATGCACCTTATATTATTAATATTGGAAATACCGAAAACCCGAATACTTTTGAGTTAGGAGTTAATTTTTTAAGAACAGAAATTGATCGTACAGAGGCAATCGGGGCAAAACAAATTGTATTGCACCCAGGCGCTCACGTTGGTGCGGGGACAGAGGCTGGAATTAAAAAAATTGTTGAAGGGCTAAACGAAGTATTAAATGGAGACGAAAAGGTTCAAATCGCTCTTGAAACGATGGCAGGCAAAGGTTCCGAATGTGGAAAATCATTTGAAGAATTAGCAATGATTATAGACGGGGTTCATTACAATGATCATCTTTCAGTCTGTTTTGATACTTGTCATATACATGATGCCGGCTATAATATTGTTGAAGACTTTGATGGGGTTTTAGAACAATTTGATCGTATTATTGGGCTGGACCGTTTAAAGGTATTGCATATTAACGATAGTAAAAATGAGCGCGGAATGCGTAAGGATCGTCATGAGAATATAGGCTTTGGCCATATCGGCTTCAAAGCGTTAAATTATATCGTCCATCATCCACAGTTGAAAGACATTCCAAAAATTCTTGAGACGCCTTTCGTGGGAGAGGACAAAAATAATAAAAAAGCCCCTTATAAATATGAAATTGCTATGCTGAAAGCCCAAGAATTTAACGATAATCTTCAGGACATCATTATGCAGGGATAACTGATTAATAAATTAAAAAAAGCTGTGAAATCATTCGCAGCTTTTTATAATGGAAAAATAAATCTTAGGTTATTTTGTAAGCTGAATAAACAATTGGTTAACTTGTCTAGCCGTTTCTGGACCAGCAAGTCTTGCGATATCCTTAATTAATTTAGAACGCTCGGCATCATTAAAAATATTAATGCTTTTTCCACGCAGATAAGCTGCGATTTTACTCGCTTGCTGCTTTGTAATTGAGATTTGGAATTGGTCTCCATATTTTAATAATTCATCGGCAGTAATATTGCTTATTTTATGATTGATGATATTTTCAAAGATCTTCATCTCTCATCACTCCTCCGTAGTACTTTATGAAGGAGATAGGCAATATGTGACAGCAATAATCTAATTAAAGGTAAGTGCCTTGTTTCTTTACAAATATTTTTTCTTCCTGTATACTAACTTTTGTTAAATCGGAATGATTCTTAATTTAAAAAGGTGATAGTAAATGAAGGCACATGATAAGCCTATAATAAATATCAATCAATTATCTTATCGTTATGAAAAAGAAAACGTACTGGAAGATATAAATTTATCCATAAAAGAAGGGGCCTTTCTTGGAATTGTTGGTCCAAATGGTTCGGGGAAATCCACTTTATTAAAGCTAATTCTAGGGCTGCTTAAAACGCAAAAAGGTGAAATTCAGCTCTTTGGTCAGGAGATAAGCAAATTTAAGGATTGGCACAAAATTGGCTTTGTTTCTCAAAAGGCAAACTCATTTAACACTGGTTTTCCAGCAACCGTCTATGAGGTGGTAGCTAGTGGATTAACAAAAAAGCTTGGTCTTTTTAAGTTTATGAAAAATGAGCACAGGCAAAAGGTTATAAAAGCTATCGACTCAGTAGGGCTTCTCCCTTTTCAAAAACGTAATATTGGGGAGCTTTCAGGAGGACAGCAGCAGCGTGTATTCATAGCAAGAGCTTTAGTAAGTGATCCGAAACTAATGATTTTAGATGAGCCTACAGTGGGAGTTGATGCACAAAATGTGCAATCCTTTTACGAGATGCTTGATAGCCTAAATAAAGAATTAGGAATTACACTTCTTTTAGTCACACATGATATTGGCGCCATATCTGACAAGGTTACTCATGTTGCTTGTTTAAATAAGCATTTACATTTTCATGGGGAAACTAATGAGTTTGAGCAGTTGAAAATGGAGGAGATGTCTGATTTTTATGGTCATGACATTCATATCCTGACACATAATCATGATCACCATCATCACCAGCATGGAGGAGCAGGGCAATGCTAGCGGGGATACTACAATATGAATTTTTGCAAAATGCCTTTTTAACGGGAATTATTATTGGAATTATTGCACCATTATTAGGTGTATTTATTGTTGTCCGAAGGCTGTCACTTATTGCCGATGCATTAAGCCATGTTACCCTTGCCGGAATAGCAGCAAGTCTCTATTTCGAAAAGAAAGTGACGGGATTAAGCGGATTGAATCCCATCTATATGGGAATGGCTTTTTCTGTGACAGGGTCTTTATTTATTGAAAAGCTAAGATCTGTTTATAAGCATTATCAAGAGCTGGCTATTCCTATTATATTATCCGGTGGGATTGGGATAGGCGTTATTTTTATTTCTCTTGCAGATGGCTTTAATACAGATTTATTTAGTTATTTATTTGGAAGTGTCAGTGCAGTAAGCCGTGTTGATTTATGGACGATATTAATTATCAGTATTCTCGTCATATCAATGATCTTCCTTCTGTATAAAGAATTATTCCTGCTTTCCTTTGATGAAGAACATGCAAAGGCTTCAGGGATAGCTGCAAAATGGGTGCATTTTATATTTATCATCATGGTTGCACTCGTGATTGCTGCATCGATGCGAATTGTGGGGATTCTGTTAGTTTCTTCTTTAATGACCTTACCGGTCGCAGCCAGTATTCGCATTGCAAAAGGCTTTAAACAAACGATCTTTTTTTCAGTAATATTTGGCGAAACTTCCGTACTAGGCGGGCTGACACTCTCCTATTACTTAGATCTAGCCCCAGGCGGAACAATCGTTATAATCGCGGTCTTTATTTTGATCATGACGATCTTGTTCAAAAAATTCACAACTAACATATAGCAAATCTGACATAGAGTTCATTTTAATGAGGTGAATGAAGTGGATATCAATGAAGCATTACAGCTATTAAAGGAAAAGGGCTATAAACATACAGGAAAAAGAGAAGAAATGCTGCAGTTTTTTGCAAAAAGTAATAAATATTTAACTGCACGTGATGTTTTGACATGGATGAAGGATGATTATCCTGGCTTAAGCTTTGATACCATTTATAGAAATTTATCTTTATTTGTCGAGCTTGGCATTTTTGAAATGACGGAACTTTCTGGGGAGAAGCATTTTCGCTATACTTGCGCGCATGAACATCATCACCATCATTTTATATGTATGGATTGCGGGAAAACTAAAGAAATTGACACGTGTCCGATGCAAGAGCTGCAGGACAATTTAAAGGGCTATGATATTTCCGGACATAAATTTGAAATATATGGCCGCTGCCCAGAATGTGTCAGCTGAGGGCTAAATAAAAACGGCTTAACACCGTTTTTATTTAGCCTTCTTTTAACCATTTATCTACCCATTCGTTTGCTTCCATCCAGTTTTTTACGCGAATTACTCCAGAAGGTATTGGATCCTGGTTATACGGAGTATCAAATAAAATAACAGGAATTTGGCATTCTTCGTGTATCATCACAGCATTATCATGCTTATCTTCAAAAAAGATATCGACTTTGAAATCTTTAGCTGCCTTTACTTTGTAATGGGTTCCAATTAACTCAATGTGATGAAAGGATAACGCATGCTTTAAAAACCATTCCTCAGTAAGCTTCAGTAAGTGCGAACCCCGAGCACTAATGAAAAATAATTCATGCTCCTTTTCCCATTTATTCAAAATCTCTTTAGCCCCCACAGCAAGCGGTGATTCAGCATATATAGCCGGCTCACTTTCAGCAAACCAATGTGCAAATTCTTCCTCTGTAATTTCTACTAAATGGGTAAGATCGTATTGTTTAACATCATTTAAAGTAATGTTTAAATTAAAGGCTTTATTTAAAAATGGGATCATTGAAGAAGGACATGAAACTGTCCCATCAATATCAATACCAAAACGCTTTTTCATTCTTAATACTCCCCTTAAAAACAAGTTCTTCTATATCTTATCAGAAGTGTGTATTAGACTAAAGAAATTTAGTAAAAACATGGGACATAGTAAAACATTAACATCTTTAAAATGGGGATTTTCGTAAACAATATTAATGCTCCAAAAAAAAATACTTTTACGGGAATCGTAAGAACTTTGAGCCCATTTCAAAAGCTTTGCTCCGAAATGCCTCAAATAAATCTTTGTTTCCTTAGAAAGTCAGGCTGCAACATGGGGAAACGAATGTTTCCATATTTGAAAGCGAGGGATTTGGATGGCAGATCAAGAACGTGATTACGAGGATTATGATCTTCGTCATAGCGAGAACATTGGCGAAAAGAACCAATATGGAGCTGCGGATTATAATGAAGAAACCTCTGCTGAGATTGCTGCACCTATTTCATTTGACAGGGGTAGAACAAATACAATAAATGAGAGAGATAATGAAGCGGAAACAGCGGGAAGAGGAATGGGGATTGCTGCATTAGTTCTTTCCATTATCTCTTTGTTCGTATTCCCAGTCTTATTTGGAGCAACGGGTATTGTACTTGGGTTCATCGCGCGGCGCCGGGGAGCTTTAAGCTTAGGGAGCTGGGCAATTGGCATTGGGGTAGTATCCATTATTGTAGGGATGTTTATCCTTCCATTTTTTTAACATAATCAAATTTAAATGAAAGAAGAGGGTGACTTAGTCACCCTCTTCTTAGTCTTGCTTTACTGTTTCAGCATTCTTTTTTTCTTCTTCTTGTTTAGCAAAGTATTCAGCTGCAATTTTATCGATTTCAATTTTTAATTCTTCGACCATCGTTTCTTCAGGGACTTTCCGAACAATTTCCCCTTTACGGAATAGAAGTCCTTCTCCTCTAGCGCCGGCAATACCGATATCTGCCTCACGTGCTTCACCTGGCCCGTTTACCGCACAGCCAAGGACTGCTACTTTTATTGGTGCTTTGATTTTCTGGATATATTCCTCAACCTCGTTCGCAATGCTGATTAAATCAATTTCAATTCTGCCGCATGTAGGGCAGGAAATTAATGTTGCAGCATTAGAAGATAATCCAAATACCTTTAATAATTCACGAGCTACCTTGACTTCTTCAACAGGGTCTGCACTTAAAGAAATACGGAGTGTGTTTCCAATTCCTTTATTGAGAATAACACCGAGACCAGCTGCACTTTTCACAGTACCCGCAAAAAGAGTACCGGATTCTGTAATTCCAAGATGCAGTGGATAATCAAATGCCTTTGCGGCTTTTTCATATGCTTCTATAGCTAAATTAACATCAGATGCCTTCATTGAAACGATAATATCATGGAAATCCAGATCCTCAAGAATTTTAATATGGTGAAGTGCGCTTTCAACCATTCCATCTGCAGTTGGATAACCATATTTTTCAAGAATTCTTTTCTCTAATGAGCCAGCATTTACTCCGATTCGGATTGGGATCCCTTTTTCTTTTGCGGCTTTTACAACCGCCTCTACTTTCTCACGCTTTCCGATATTTCCAGGATTGATTCTTATTTTATCAGCTCCGCCTTCAATGGCCTTCAGAGCAAGCTTATAGTCAAAATGAATATCAACAACGAGCGGAATGTTTATTTGCTTTTTAATATCTGCAATGGCGTTTGCAGCCCTTTCATCCGGACAAGCTACACGTACGATCTGACAGCCAGCTTCCTCTAAACGTTTAATTTCAGCTACAGTAGCCTCGACATCATGCGTTTTAGTTGTTGTCATGCTTTGGATAAACAGCTCGTTACTGCCGCCAATCGTTAATGGTCCAACCTTAACTGGACGTGTTTTTGTACGATGTATGATTTCACTCAATGGAGATTCGCTCCTTCTATTAACAGTTCTCAATAATACTTTTTTTCTAATCCATTGCTATTGTATCAGTGTTTCATTGATATTGACAAGAATGATGGTTTATCCAGCAGTGGTAAATTTTTAACTTCATTCAGCAGAAGTCAGCTACTTGTTATGTAGGAAATGACTGCCAAAAGGTATCCAATTTAAGCTGGAGTCAAATTCCCGACTGAATGAAGTTAAAGCCTCCGGCGGATGCCTCAGATTTTTTAGTGGAAATTTATCGAGCGGAGATCGATAAAAATCTGGGCGCAATTTCACCGAGGTGAAATTGATGTTTAGTTACGATAATCAGGAAACTTATAAATGTAACCGGATTTAATTTTTTCCGGACTTAAGCCATTATTTAAAATTTTAAAATCAGAAATGACTTTGGAAATAGAAACAGAAAGCGGAGCATTTATGTTTTTTTCTACAAGCGATAAAACTGTATCACCTGATGAAACTTTTTTTTCAAAATAGGGCAATAAAGTTTCATTCTCCGCCATAGCTTCAATAACTGGTTCATCGACAGTAGGAATAGGAAGGGTTCCCTTAGTTAGGTCAAAATATATAACATAAATAACAAGGACTGATAGTAGAAAAAGGGCAAGACGTTTCATATAGGAAAACCTCCGGAATAAATAAGCTGTTTACCAAATATGTATGCTTGTACAAAAAAAATAGAACTTTAGTTGGAAAAATTAATGGAAATATTACTAACTCTTTACAATTTCTTAATACTTCTCTGCCATAATGAAATTGATTTTGGAAGGGGGAAATTATTTGTTAGTGGGGAAGATTCAAGCTGCAACACGAACATTATTAGCAAAAATTACTCTGCAAACAAGACTGCTTGTTCTCATCTTAGGTTTGCTCCTATTGACCGTTTCATCTATAGCATATATCTCTTACGGAAAATCAAAGGATACGGCAGTAAATTTAATTGAACAGAGATTGATTAAAGAAGTAAAATCGATTTATGATTTATCTCAAAATCTCATGCTTATCTATGTAGGCAATGAAGACAAGTTTAATAAAAAAATGAATCAGGTGATAAAAAGCCAGGATGCTGGGCTTGCACAAGATGGGCTAAGCGGGAGCTTTTTCTTAGTTAATGAAAAAGGAGCCACTCCATTCCAAATTAGTAAAAATACGAAGATCAAATTTTCCCAATCAACCATTGATAAAATAATGAAAAAACAAAATGGACTCATTCATCAAAATATTGACGGAGACGATTACACTATTTCATTTCAGTCCGTTCAGGAGCTAAAAGGAATTTATGTCATTGCTATCCCGCAAAGTCAATATTTAAAAGAAGTGAATGAAATGGCCAAATACATAATAATTGCAGTCATCATAAGTCTTTCTATTACCTCAGTTATTGTTATTTTATTAGTAAGAAATTTAACAAGTCCATTATCAAGGCTGAGAGAGGTTATGAAGGAAGCACGGAATGGAAATTTAGATGTTCGAGTGAAGGCAAACACAACAACACCGGAAATTACCTCTCTTATTAAAAGCTTCGATGCGATGATTAAACAAATGAGCTCGCTTTTATATAAAATAACGGCCACTACTAGGGATTTATCAGAAACAGGCGGAGATCTGCAACAAATATCTGGTGAGGTAATGGTGGAAAACGAGCAGTTGATGAGGGCGATTCAAATTGTGAAATTGGGTGCTGAACAAACGGCCAGCAGTTCAGATAATAGTATCCAAATGTTTCAAAGTATGAGAGATGCTATTAATAATATTTTTGAACAAATGAAGGAAATCATGAATAAAACACAATCCATGAATGAATCAGCTCATGATGGAGAATTGAGTGTCGAGAATCTTATTCAAGCGTTTAATCACTTGAGCGATGAATTCAAAACCGTTTCCGCTACCGTTCAGGAGGTGAAGGAACATTCAGCATCAATAGCTGAAATTGTTACGTTTATCCAGCAGATGGCGGGACAAACTAAGCTTTTGGCATTAAATGCCGCCATAGAAGCAGCGCGGGCAGGAGAAGCGGGCAGCGGCTTTGCGGTAGTTGCTAATGAAGTAAGGAATTTAGCAGAGCAATCTTCGCAAGCCACAGAGGAAATAAAGCATACCATTGAAAAAATGGAGCTAATCTCTCTGAAGGCTTCGAATGAATTCGAAGAAATGCTTGTTCATTTTCAATCACATCTTGAAACGGCATCGGTCAGCAGAAAATCCTTTGATTTGTTAATGCTCGAAATTGCCGCAGTAAGTGAAATGATTCGTCATGCACAGGGTGAATTAGTTGGACTGAATGATACTCTTCCTAAGATGGAATCTGTAACTGAAAACTTTGTCTCAGTCTCACAGGAAACCTTTGCAAGCGCAGAGCAGGTTGTTGAAGCATCTCAAAAACAAATGATCAAAATGAAGAAGAACCATGAATCAGGCGAAAAACTGAAGGAACTCTCTCAATCACTAGCCGAGCTAAATGCAGAATTTCGATATTCACAAGGTGTTCGCTAATAAAAAAGGAAAAAAAATAAAACGCGCTTATTGCACGTTTTATTTTTTTGCTTTTGGCAGGGGGATTTCTTTAATAGTTAGGAACAGAATGATATACGCAACAAGCCAATTAAGCAGAGCTCCATTTGGTACCTCCGTCTGAAGACTATCCATAATTGTAAAAAAGATAGTTGGCAGTGTGACACTATAGGCGGCTAGTCGCCAAGTATGACGATATTGAATATTTCTATTAAGCATTTTTTTCAAGAGCAAACCAAGTAAGGCAAGGAAAGAAACCTCGATAAATTTCGCCCCGCTTGCAAAAATAAGAATAATCACTCCTAATAACGGAATAATGATCGCAAGTGAGGAGTTAACAGTAGCCAGAATCTCAAGCAAATCATTATTTGTAATCGAAATATCATTAAACATGGAGTACGGCAATGATTGAACCTGCCCTCCAGCGATAAAATACGCATCATTTTTTAGAATGGCAATCGTATTTTTGCTATTGTTTAATTCATCCGTGTCTACCGTGCCGGTCGAATCGAAAATAATCGTAATGTTCTCTTTGTTGAGAATAACAGGGGCTTTTGTATCAGAATGAAGCTCTCCATTTTCAATATGAAATGGAGGCAGTTCAGAACCAAGGCTTTTTTCTACTTCACTGACTCCATTTACCAGTCCGGAACTTAAAAAGTAAACGGATGGAAGGATAGAAATTAGGGCAAGAAAAAAAACATACAGGATCGTTTTTCCAATCCCCTGAAATCGAAACATGGAAATGTCCCTTGGAGAATAAAGACTTTTAAATAATTGTTTGAAAATATTCATTTAGACCACCCTTAGAAAAGTTCATCATATAATTTTAACTTGCTAAAATCATCTGTACAAGCTTTAAATATATAATTAATTTTCCGAAAACCGTAATACAATTGTAATATTAAGCTGATTTGTTAAGGTATTGTAAATTTAGTTTGAGTTTCCTTTACATCTAAAAATATTCAATTAATAATTGTATGGAGTTTGTTGAGAATTGTCGAATTTTACGATCTGGGGTTGGGGAAAGTGGAACTGAATATTCCGCAGACACTTTTTGAATTATTAGGCGGGTTAGTGATATTTTTATTTGTAATAATATTTATGAGGGGCGGGCTAAAGAAATCTTCAGCAGATTCAGTCATTGAATATAAAGCCAACCATCTTGATCCGGTTTTTATTGAGCAGTCACCATCGATTGCACTTGGACAAGCAAAAGAAGAAGTTTTGCGAATGGGCCATTTTTCTATAAAAGGTTTAGAAGAAACCCATGAATACATAAAAACAAAGAATCAAAAGCATTCCGCTAAAGCGATGCGGATTGAGGAAGCAATTAATAAACTAGATCGAAAAATAACTGATTATTTAGTAGAACTGGCAACAAGCTCACTGTCTGATCATGAATCTAAAGAGCACATAATGCTAATGGATACAGTAAGAGATATTAAGGGTATCGGTGATCATTACGAAAATATTATCGAGTTAATTGATTACCAGCAAGCAAATAAAATCTTATTGTCAGATTCAGCGATGTCTGACTTAAATGAAATGTTTATGTTAACCATTTCAACAGTTTCCGAGTCAATAGATGCTTTAGATCATAATGATAAGGAAGTAGCCATTCATGCTGTACAAAAAGAAGAAGAGATTGATAATATAGTAAGAAAGCTTCACAGACAGCATATTCTTCGCTTAAATGAGGGATTATGCTCTGCTCAAGCTGGAATCGTGTATGTTGAAATTATAAGTAATCTTGAGAGAATTGGCGACCATGCTGTAAATATCGCTGAAGCTATTTTAGGGGAAGATGATTAGTCTATAATATAGGGTAGGGAGAACACTCCTTACCTTTTATTATTCGGAGGTGCTTTGCCTTATATGGAGTATCTGAATTGGACCTTAATTATTTTTATATTCGTCATCGCCTTTATTGGCCTCGTTTACCCGATTATTCCAAGCGTTCTTTTTATCTTAGGAGGGTTTTTCTTATATGGTTTTTTATTTTCTTTTGAACCGTTTAACTGGCTTTTTTGGGTGATTCAAGGTCTTTTTGTCATTTTATTATTTGGAGCAGATTATTTAGCCAATATGATTGGGGTAAAAAAATATGGGGGCTCGAAAGCTGGGATTTGGGGCAGTACAATCGGAATTATCGTTGGCCCATTTGTTATTCCAGTGTTCGGTATCATAATCGGCCCTTTTTTAGGGGCTATCCTTGCTGAGCTAGCCGTTAACAAGAAAGAATGGAAGGAAGCTGTTAAGATAGGCTTTGGCTCTGTTATAGGCTTTATAAGCAGTGTTGTGACAAAGGGGATTATACAAGCGGTAATGGTTATTTATTTCATAATGGTCATATAACCTATTCTTTTAGGAATATTATAAATTTTATTGGGAAATGTATATGAGTGGAGAAGCATTTTAATTGAAACGATTATCTAACTTTGGTAATCTTAAAGTGTAACCATAAAGAATGATTCTAATTTCAGAATTGCAAGAAATCTAGAATTGTTTGAGTGGAAAATTATATGTACATAGGAGGAATTAATAATGGCATTTGAATTACCACAATTACCTTATGCTTATGATGCTTTAGAACCGAATATCGACAAAGAAACGATGAATATTCACCACACTAAGCACCATAACACATATGTAACAAACCTAAATAACGCTTTAGAAGGAAATGAAGAGCTTCTTTCTAAATCAGTTGAAGAAGTGATTGCAAACTTAGATGCTGTTCCAGAAGCTGCACGTACTGCAGTACGTAATAACGGCGGCGGACATGCAAACCACTCTTTATTCTGGCAAGTAATTTCTCCAAATGGCGGCGGTGAGCCAACAGGAGAATTAGCTGACGCTATTAACGGTAAATTTGGAAGCTTCGATAGCTTTAAAGAAGAATTTGCTAAAGCTGCTACTACACGTTTTGGTTCTGGCTGGGCATGGCTTTCAGTAAATAATGGCGAGCTTGAAGTAACAAGCACACCAAATCAAGATTCTCCATTAATGGAAGGCAAAACTCCTATTCTTGGTTTAGATGTTTGGGAGCATGCTTACTATTTAAATTATCAAAACCGTCGTCCGGATTACATCGGTGCATTCTGGAATGTTGTAAACTGGGATGAGGTTTCAAAACGCTTTACTGCAGCAAAATAATACACATTTAATTACACGGCAGGGATATCCTTGCCGTGTTTTTTATTAAGTTGGTATAAGAGGAACTGCTTAGTTAGAAACTACCCTTTAGACACAAAGGGGAGTTTTTTTATGAGTAAGGTTAAAAAGTTGATCGGTGAAGTTGATTTAACGAAGGATTTGGGGTTGCTGCTTATTATCGGGGGCCTATATTCTTTAAGTGTAGCTCTGTCTAATACGTTTGTGAATATTTATCTTTGGAAGCAGTCAGGTGATTTTAAGGATTTAGGTTTGTATAATCTTACCGTTGTTGTCATTCAGCCGTTAACGTTTATTTTGGCAGGCAGGTGGGCAAAGAAAGTTGATCGCGTAATTGTTCTCCGGATTGGCGTTATTTTTTTAGCTGCCTTTTATTTAACGGTTTTAATAATAGGAACACAAGCATCAAAGTTTTTGCTGCTTCTCGGTGCATTGCTTGGTATTGGATATGGTTTTTATTGGCTTGCATTTAATGTTTTAACTTTTGAAATTACCGAACCGGAAAATCGTGATTTTTTTAACGGCTTTCTTGGGATTTTGTCTTCTGTTGGAGGAATGATTGGTCCAATAGCTGCAGGCTTAATTATTTCTAAGTTAGAAAAATTTACGGGATATACAATCATCTTCGGTACATCTTTAGCTCTTTTTTCATTGGCCGTGTTTTTAAGCTTTTTTATAAAAAGAAGGCCGGCAAAAGGAAGGTATTATTTTAGAAGAATATTAGCAGAACGAAAAAATAATAAGAATTGGCAGCTAATCACGAACGCTCACTTCTTTCAAGGGCTGCGTGAAGGTACATTTGCATTTGTCATATCGGTTTTTGTCTTTATATCAACAGGCAGTGAACTTGCCTTAGGGGCATATGGACTTGTCAACTCAGGAGTTTCATTTATTGCGTACTATTTTGTTTCAAGGCTCCTAAAAAAACAGTACCGTAAAAGGGCTATCTTAGTAGGCGGTATAATATTGTATTTGGCGATATTCCTGATTATCTTTGATATCAGCTACTCCAAACTTCTCATCTATGCAGCCACCATTGCAATAGCCTATCCTCTTCTGCTCGTTCCATATATTTCAATGACGTATGATGTGATTGGAAAAGGATGGAAGGCTGCTGAAATGAGAATCGAATATATTGTTGTAAGGGAAATTTTCGTGAATTTGGGCAGGATATTCTCAATCCTGTGCTTTCTGGGAGCAGTCACCTTTTTCAATGAGGAAAAAAGCATTCCAATCCTTCTGCTATTTCTTGGTGCTGGTCACTCTATTATATTTTTCTTCATCAGAAAAATACAGCTTCAATCTGCATAAGGGAAGAGCATGCTCTTCCCTTTTTCCTATTAACAAATATTGCATCAGCTTTCCGTATGTTCTTCCTAGAAAAATTTACTGATTTCTTATAGAATGGGATTAGTGAAATAGAAAGTTTGTTACAAAAGGAAGTGTCTATATAAATTGAATAAAAAGAAAAGGAAGAAAAAATCTCATGTTCCCGTCAGGCTGAACATTTTATTTTTTATTGTGTTTTTATTATTTTCTGTTCTAGTCCTTCGACTAGGCTTTGTGCAAATTGTGTATGGTGATGATTATAGGCGGGAAATTGAGCGGACAGAGGACGTTACGGTTAATAACCCAGTACCCAGGGGGAAGATGTTTGATCGGACAGG
Organism: Bacillus sp. JJ1532; assembly: GCF_036965085.1. Classification (NCBI taxonomy): domain Bacteria; kingdom Bacillati; phylum Bacillota; class Bacilli; order Caryophanales; family Bacillaceae; genus Bacillus; species Bacillus sp. JJ1532. The sequence continues at coordinate 7,864 of NZ_JBALOW010000068.1, read as the reverse complement.
CAAGGTTATTGTAGATAATACACCGCAAAATGCCATTACGTATACAAATCGCGGGGCAAAGCAAGCGGAGATGCTAGATGTGGCAGAGAGACTTGCTAAACTTATCGAAAAAAATACGGATAAAGTGCAGGTTAGAGATAAAAAGGACTATTGGATTCTCAAAAATAAAGACCGAGCTGATAAAAAAGTACCGGAAAAGGAAATTGATAAATTAAAAGAAAAATTTGAAGGCAAGGAACTTGATAAGGAGATTTATCGTCTGACGGTAGATCGTGTTACGGATGAAGAGTTAAACGAACTCACTGATAAGGATTTAGAGATTCTTGCGATCTATAGGGATTTTACAAGCGGGTATGCATTAACACCACAAATTGTTAAGAATAAAGATGTAACACCAGAGGAGTTTGCTGTTGTCAGTGAAAATCTTCAGCTTCTCCCAGGCGTAGATACGACGACGGATTGGGAAAGAGCTTATGCCTTTGGTTCAACCTTGAGGTCGGTCCTTGGAAAAATAACGGATTCTGATGAAGGTTTGCCAGCTGAGCAGCTTGACTATTATTTAGCAAGAGATTATAGCCGTAATGATCGTGTAGGAAAGAGTTATATTGAAATGCAATATGAAGATGTGCTGCACGGTCAAAAGGCTAAGGTGAAAAATGTCACTGATAAGGCAGGGAATGTTCTTGAGACAATCCCAATTACAGAGGGTAAAAGAGGAATGGATCTCGTCCTTAGCATTGATATGGATCTTCAAGTTGCGATCGAAAAGATCATCGAAGAAGAATTGCAGGCTGCGAAAGCAAAGCCCGGAACTGCTTTGCTTGACAGAGCTTATGTTGTCTTGATGGATCCACATACGGGTGAAATAATGACAATGGCCGGAAAGAGAATTGTTAAGGATGAGAAAACGGGCAAGAGCGAGATGCAGGATGATGCACTAGGAAATATAGCATCAAGTTATAACGTTGGTTCAACTATTAAGGGGGCAACGATCCTTACAGGATATCAAACAGGTGTTATTAGGCCTAATACATCTTTTTATGATGCTCCCATACTAATTAGTAGAACGCCTCCAAAGAAATCATGGAAAAACCTTGGAACGATGAATGATATAAATGCACTCAAATATTCTTCCAACGTTTATATGTTTTATACCGCAATCCGAATCGGTAAAGGGAACTACATTCCTAATGGACCACTTCCGTTAGAATTAGATAAAGGCTTTGCAACGTTTCGGGATTCTTTTGCGCAATTTGGTTTAGGAGTACGTACAGGGATTGATCTCCCAAACGAGACGCTAGGTTTTAAAGGTATTTACGGAAAAACATCTGGACTTTTACTCGATTTTTCGATCGGTCAGTTTGATACGTACTCTAATATGCAATTAGCACAATATGTCTCTACCATTGCAAATGGAGGAAATCGCATGGAACCCCATATTGTCAAGGAGATTCGTGAGCCTCTACTGGAAAACAATGAGTTAGGGCCAATTGTCCAAGAAATTCAGCCTAAAGTACTTAATTATGTAGATGCTGAACCAGAATGGTTTGACCGTGTCCAGCTAGGATTCAAGAAGGTTTATCAAGAGCAAGGCGGAACTGCATACGGCTATTTCGGCCAGAAAAGCTATAATCCAGCAGGGAAGACTGGTACAGCAGAAGCCTTCTATGACGGACCTGAACGTAAAAAGTTTGGTAAAGAACCACCGGAAGTAATAAACTTAAGTCTTGTTGGATATGCACCTGAAGATAATCCTGAAGTTGCCATGGCTGTTATCGTTCCATGGGCATACCAAGGAGGCCGAGGTCACTCTGCCAATTTAATCATCGGTCAAAGAGTCATGGACACCTATTTCGAATTAAAGAAACAGAGGCAAATGGGGAATATTGTCGAGAATGACGCTCAAGATATAGAAAATAGTGAAGAAACAGAAGTCGAAGAAACTGAATAAGGGATTAGATAGAGCCTGTCACCATAGTCGTGGCAGGCTTTTTTTCTGTCCTCATTTCTCGACAAATTTACACATCATTTATATCGATTTACATAACCTTTACAATCCGTTAAAACCGTATTTACAGTCATACATTATTCTAATACATGTAGGACATAATGATACAAAACACTTAGGGGGAATAAAGAAATGAAAAGCTTTAAGTACTTATCACTATCAGTAATGATTGGGGCAGTGCTGGCATTCACAGCAGCTTGTGGTACAGCAGATGAGGGAACAACTAACGGTTCTCAAGCTGGAACTGAAGGAAATAAGACAGAACAAGCTGGTGAAGAAAATAAGCAACTTCAAGGTGAAATTAATATTGACGGATCATCTACAGTATTTCCAATCATGGAAGCTGTCGTTGAAGAGTTTGGAATGGAACAACCTGGAGTAAAAGTTTCTGTTGCTTCCTCTGGTACAGGTGGCGGATTTAAAGCATTTATTGCTGGAACTACAGATTTCAGTAATGCATCTCGCCCAATTAAAGATGAAGAAAAAGCTCAGCTTGAAGAAAAAGGAATCGCTTATACAGAATTAAAATTAGCAAATGATGGTCTATCAGTTGTTGTGAACAAAGACAACACTTGGGTTGATCATTTAACAGTAGATGAATTAAAGAAAATGTGGTTAGAAGATGGAACAGTAAAAAAATGGTCTGATATCCGTGAAGGATGGCCTGAAGAAGAAATTAAATTTTATTCACCAGGTACTGATTCTGGTACATTCGATTACTTTGATGAAGTGATTCTAGAAGAGGCACCAATTGTGGAAAAAGCAACACTTTCTGAAGATGACAATGTTCTTGTACAAGGGGTTAAAGGCGATAAGAATGCAATTGGCTATTTCGGATATGCTTATTATGCTGAAAACAAAGATGCATTGAAAGTAGTCCCTATTGATGGCGGGAACGGTCCTGTAGAACCAACAAACGAAACAGTTGAAAGTGGAGAATATGCTCCATTATCACGTCCGCTTTTCACTTATGTTAAGAACGAATCAGTGAAAAAAGAAGAAGTTTATGAATTTGTAAAATTTACACTTGAAAATGCTGCAGTGCTATCTGAAGATGTAGGTTATGTAAAATTAAAGGATGAAGAATATACAAAGGCTTTAGAAACTGTAGAAGGTCTTAAGTAATCAATAAAACTTTATGATGGGAAGCGCGATTATTGTGCTTCTCATCTTGTTGTGGATGGAAGGGGTTTTCACTTTGGCAATACAAAATTCATCATTTTCTGTACAGGAAATGATTCAAGCAAAAAAACAAAAGAAAAGTGCCAGCTCTTCAGTTGAAAAGGTAGTGCCGTTTGTTTTGTTATTAACAGCTGTAGTTTCTGTATTAACAACTCTTGGAATCGTGTTTACATTGATATTTGAAACATTCACTTTCTTTAGTAAAGTTTCCATTATAGAATACATTACTGCGAAAAAATGGTATCCATTCTCGCCAACGCAGGGGTCATTTGGCGTACTGCCACTCGTTATAGGCACGTTAAAGGTAACCATTATTGCTGCAATTGTAGCTGTCCCTATTGGATTAGCAACAGCGATTTTTTTGAGTGAGTATGCATCAGACAAAACTCGCAGAATCATTAAACCGATATTAGAAGTATTAGCAGGAATTCCAACGATTGTTTATGGTTTTTTTGCCTTAACGTTCGTTACACCAATCTTAAGAGAGATGATTCCTTCCCTTGAAATATTTAATGCATTAAGCCCAGGTATTGTAATCGGGATCATGATCACTCCGATGATTGCATCTCTATCTGAAGATGCGATGTCTTCTGTACCTAATTCAATGCGTGAGGGAGCACTCGCATTAGGTTCAACAAAACTGGAAGTATCCTTAAAAGTTGTGCTGCCAGCAGCTATTTCAGGGATTATTGCTTCGATTGTCCTCGCAGTTTCGCGGGCCATTGGAGAAACAATGATCGTAGCCGTTGCAGGCGGATCCACTCCAAATATGAATTGGGATGTAACAAGTTCGATCCAAACGATGACTGCCTATATCGTTCAAGTTAGCCAAGGTGATGCAGGATATGGAACGACAATTTATTACAGTATTTATGCTGTAGGATTTACACTATTCCTGTTTACATTATTGATGAACTTATTTGCCCAATTTATCTCTCGTCGTTTTAGGGAGGAATACTAATGAAAATCATTGAACATTCAACAGTTATTAAACATATGAAAGCAAGATTATTAACAAATATTCTCTTTAAAACTTTATTTTTGATGGCAACGATGTTTGGCTTACTTGTTTTAGGAATATTATTATATCGGATACTCACTCAAGGAATCGCTTATCTTGATTTTCAGTTTTTGCAAAGTCTTCCATCACGAAAGCCTGAACTGGCGGGTGTTAAAACAGCATTGATTGGTACAGTGTGGCTTATGGGTGTTGTAGCGCCTGTATCATTATTGTTAGGTGTTGGAACAGCCATTTATTTAGAAGAATATGCGAAGAAAAATCGCTTTACACGTTTTATTCAAATCAACATCTCAAACCTTGCTGGCGTCCCATCGATTGTTTTTGGCTTATTGGGGCTTACTGTATTTGTTCGTGCACTTGCACTCGGAACGAGTGTTCTAGCTGCTGGATTAACGATGAGCTTGTTAGTTCTTCCTATCATAATTGTAGCATCCCAGGAAGCGATAAGATCTGTTCCAAAAGAATTAAGAGAAGCTTCTTTTGGGATGGGTGCGACAAAGTGGCAAACGATTGTTCATGTAGTCTTGCCGGCAGCTGTTCCCGGAATATTAACAGGCGGGATTCTTGCATTGTCTAGAGCAATAGGGGAAACGGCTCCACTTGTTGTACTTGGATTGCCATTGTTCCTTGCATTCCTGCCAAAGTCTGTTTTCGATATGTTCACTGTTTTGCCAATGCAAATTTATAACTGGACGGGCAGACCACAGGCTGAATTTCAATCGTTAGCTGCTGCAGGAATTATTGTCCTGCTCGTGATGTTAATAATCATGAATTCAATTGCTGTATTAATTCGGAATAAATTCTCAAAACGATATTAATGGAAGTGGATGAAGGGGGAACTCAATATGAATGCAACATTAGAAAAGCAAAAAATGCGTCTTGTTCAAGGCAAAGATACTGTTACGGATATAACATCAAAAAATATAGTCTATAAAACCGATCAGCTTAATTTATGGTACGGAGAAAACCATGCGTTGAAAAATATTAATTTAGATATATATGAAAATGAAGTGACAGCCATTATTGGTCCATCTGGATGTGGAAAATCTACGTATATTAAAACGTTGAACCGAATGATTGAACTAGTGCCAATTGTAAAAACATCAGGTATAATTTCGTACAGGGGCAGAAATATTTTTGATAAGTCTTATGGGGTAGAAGAATTACGTACGAAGGTTGGAATGGTGTTTCAAAAACCGAACCCTTTTCCTAAATCCATTTATGAGAACGTAGCCTATGGACCGAAAATTCATGGCATTCGTGACAAAAAAATCCTCGATCAAATTGTCGAGAAAAGTTTAAAAGGTGCGGCCATATGGGATGAAGTAAAAGACCGATTACATCAAAATGCTTACGGGCTTTCAGGGGGTCAGCAACAGCGTCTTTGCATTGCTCGCTGTTTAGCCATTGAGCCTGATGTTATATTAATGGATGAACCAACGTCAGCACTTGATCCGATCTCTACATTGAAGGTAGAAGAATTAGTACAGGAATTAAAGAAGGAATTCAGTATCATAATCGTTACTCATAATATGCAGCAGGCAGCACGTATTTCTGATAAAACGGCTTTCTTCCTAAACGGTGAAGTAATTGAGTTCGCGGAAACAAATAAAATATTCTCAACACCTTCAGATAAACGAACAGAGGATTATATTACAGGAAGATTCGGCTAATTGAATGTAAGGGGAGATAACAAGTTATGTCAGTTCGTGAAAAATTTGATGTTGATCTAAAAGAATTACAAGGAAAATTATTAGAAATTGGCAACTTTGCCGAAGACGCGCTGACCAAATCCATTATCGCTCTAGAAAGCCAGGATCTTGAGATGGCTCTTGAAATCATTGATAATGATGCTAATGCGAATCTTATGTATGAAGATATAAATGATTTTGCGATATTATTAATTGCGAGACAGCAGCCAGTAGCCATTGATCTCCGCCGCATTATTGTCGCTATAAAAATTGCAACAAATATTGAAAGAATTGCTGATTTCGCAGTAAATATTGCAAAGTCTACGATTAGAATTGGCTCGGAGCCGTTAGTAAAGCCTATTGTTCATATTAAAGAAATGCACAAAATTACTTTAGAGATGTTGAAATTATCTTTAGAGGCTTTCAATGATGAAGACATTGTAAAAGCAAAACAGTTAGCAGAGATGGATGATAAGGTTGATGATTTATATGGGCAAACAATCAGGGATTTAATGCAAATTAATATGCAAAAGCCGGAATTTTTGCCGCAAATTTTGCAGCTTTCCTTTATTTGCAGATTTCTCGAAAGATCCGCAGACCATATCACTAATATTGCTGAAAGTATTTTATACCTTGTTAAAGGAAGGCAGTATGACTTAAATTAATAGAATGACAAAAAAGCTAAAGAAGCTGGTTCTCAGCCTCTTTAGCTTTTTGTTATTATTTTTGCTATTTGTTTATAGCTCATACCAGCTTTTACTTCAAACGATCCAAGCTGTATTCTCTTACTATAGCCATTCTCCTCAAGGTATGTTTCAAACTGAGCCGCATCATCAATAATCTTTTCTTTTTCGAGCATTGCAGCAATGTCATGTGAAACCATTCCACCTATTATTTCTAACGTGTAAGCCGTAACTGATTCAGTGGATTCTGAAGGTGAAGAAGGCTGTTTTGGTGATTCGGTCTCCTTACCTTCTTCTTTATTTGCATTTTCAATTGCCTGAAACCTATCTTTTGTTAAAATAATATATCCATGATCAGCTAATAAGGTCTTCGCATTTTCAATCGTTAATTCTTCCGGTTTCTCTTTTTTCAAAGCCGAAAAATAAAATGAGCCAATAATACAAACAGCAACGAGTATTCCAAATGCAAAGGCACGTGTATTCCTTTTGTTCATGTCTTATCCTCTTCCGATCTTTTCTGCTAGGATTGATTCAACTTCACCTGGTGTTAAGGATGATTGCCTTGCAATTTGATCTACTGTTAGCCCCTGCTGAACTAAGGACCACACCTGATTCTTGATAATATCATGGATTTCCTTCTTCTCATTTGATAGCAAAGGAGGACGTATAGTAGAAACCGGTTGAAATTCAATATCGTTAACAAGCAGTTCTTCCTCAAGAACCTTTAATTTTTTCTTAATGATATACATATCTTGAATTTGCTGCATGGATAGCTGATCTATCTCTTCACGAATAATCTTATACGGATCCTTCATAAAGACTGAACATATTAGCAGAATGACAGCAAAGGCGAGCAAGCCAATCATTAAATATTCCAAATAAGTCACCTCAATTTTTGTTCTGCCAATATTTTATCATTTATAGTGACAAATTTCGATTTGAATTGTTTATGTGAACAAAGATTGAAGTTTTTTTGTCGGATTTTATTCGGTTTTATAAAAGAGTTTTTGTCGAAAAAATCCAATTTTCTTGTAAAAGATAGGAAGGAAAAATTTTTCTTAGTTAGCAAATGCAAGTATAGAAACAAAACGCAAATTACGACAATTTCCGTTCATTGTGAGAGTGAGTTTTCAGTGATAACATATAGAAATAAGGAATAAATTTACTCTATTACTCATATATATTGTTTTCTCGCAGATTAACGGGCTGTAAGACCCCCCACTTCAAGAAGTAGAGTAAAACAAAAATTCTAAGTGGGGAATCAACAGCCCGTAAAGGC
>NZ_JBALOW010000067.1:0-9429 GCF_036965085.1 Bacillus sp. JJ1532 | reverse complement strand
CTGCTCGGACTTTTCAAACTCATCTCTCGGTAAAATGTCCGTCCTGACTCTCTGCTTGGACTTTTTGTTACCAATCATCCCTCATAATGACCTTTAATCAAAACGCAAAATCTTACCCAGCCTCCAAGAGAATCTCTACACAAAAAAAAAGAAAGGGAACCGCTCCCCTTTCTCAAAATATATATGTTTACCCCTTAGATTAACCCTTTAAAGTATCCCCTTACTGAAAAAAGTCGCTGAACTGATTGAAGTTCCCCTGTAAAAAGTCGAACGCGATGCTCGGCGCGACTCCAAACAACACAGTCGCCACTACGCACACGCCGATAACAATGCCGAGACCTGCTGGCAGCTTGATTTTTGCCTCTTGGTCTGCAGCTGGTCGGAAGAACATTTGCACGAGCACGCCGAAATAGTAGAAATACGATACGACTGTTGTCGCAATCATAATGGACACTAACACATAGCGTGCAGGTTCTACGGCAAGCGCACCCATGAAAATGTTAAGCTTCCCGATAAAGCCGGCTGTTCCCGGAATTCCCGCCAAGCTGAGAATAAATACAGCCATCGAAAGCGCCAAAATCGGTGCCTTTTTGTACAATCCCGCAAATTGGGAAATATCCTCTGATCCTGTTTTTTGCGTGATCAGCTGGATAATCGCAAATGCCCCAAGGTTCATGAACAAGTATGCTCCTAAATAGAACCAAAGTGTATCAAAAATAAAGACTGATAACGATGCGACTACAACAAGCAGATAGCCCGCCTGTGCAATACTTGAGTATGCGAATAGACGCTTAATGTTTTTCTGTCTTAACGCTATCACGTTTCCAATAATCATCGTTGCAGCTGCTAGGAAGGCAATGTAATCCTGAACCTTCATAAAGAGCGGCATTGAATTTGGAATGTCTGAAGATGGTGTACTTAAGAACACCACAAGCATAATTCGAATGAGAATGATAAAGCCGGCTGTTTTTGAAACGACGCTCAAGAAAGCCGTAACAGGTGTCGGCGCTCCTTGGTACACATCAGGTGCCCACATATGGAACGGAGCCGTTGCCAATTTAAATGACAGCCCGACAAAAATCATGAATAAAGCAAGACCCATTAGATAGATGTGCTGCGGGTTCGTTAATGCCATTAACCCCCGAGCCATTTCAAGTAGGTTTGTTGTCCCTGTAAGACCATACACATAGCTCATACCGAAAAGAGTAATCGCGGTCGAAATTCCGCCATTAATGACGTATTTCATAGAAGACTCGTTCGATAGAGTATTTTTCTTGCGAAGGCCCGCAAGGATATAAGATGGAATCGAAAGCAACTCAAGGCCGACAAACAGCGTAATTAAATCGCCGCTTGAAGACATGATCATCGTTCCGAGCAGGGCGGCAAGGAATAAATAGAAGAACTCTCCTCGATATTCAGTTAGCCCTTCCTTCGGTTCATAGCTCGTTGCCAGAATCATAACAAGCGCAGCTCCCAATAACAATAGCAGCTTAAATGCCTTCGCGAAAGAATCGAGTCTAAACGTATCATACAGAATCGATTCCGCTCCGAGCCCAAACAAGCTGAATAAGGAAGCAAGTGCGGCTAGAATCCCCGCAAGTCCAAGCCAACCAAGGATTTTTCGATTCACCGTCTTCGGCATAAATAAATCTAATAATGATAGTAAAGTGGCTACACCGAGGATGATGAACTCAGGTGTCATGATGCTCCATTTATATGATAATAATTCTGTAAGATCCATCCTTCATCACCCTCCTATCCCAAGCATGATCGTTTCAAGTGTGGATGTTAGCGGCTCGCTTAGTACACTTGGGTACACACCAATTAATACAATAATCACTAGTAAAACTAAAGCTGGAACCCATTCTCTGCCGCGAAGATCGGTTACACCCGCAAATTCACGATGGGCTTTTCCATAAGTAATGCCAAGAACTGCACGCAGAAGGTAAACGGCAGTCAAAATAATTCCTAGTGCTCCTACCGCTGCTAAAACCGGCATTTCTTTAAATAGACCAAGGAAGGCCATAAATTCACTCACAAATCCGGACATTCCAGGCATTCCGAGTGATGCCATTGCTCCAGCTAGCAGGAAGCCAGCTGTGATCGGCATTCCCTTTGCCAATCCGCCAAGGTTTTGGATGATGGATGTATCCAGACGCTCGTAAAATACCCCAACAAGGAAGAATAGAAGTGCTGCAATCAAACCATGTGATACCACTTGGAAGATGGCTCCTTGAATGCCTGCCTCGTTCATCGCGCCTAATCCAATTAACACAATTCCCATATGGGAAATAGAGGAATAAGCAAGGACCATTTTGAAATCTGTCTGAATCAATGCTAAGAATGCACCGTATAACAGGTTCACAACTCCGAGAACAGCGATTAAGACCGCTAATTCCTGGAACTGCTCTGGGAAAATCCCTATTCCAAAACGGATGATCCCGTAAGCCCCAATTTTCAGCAAGATACCCGCATGGAGCATAACAACCGATGGAGATGCCTGTACGTGAACGCGAACCATCCAGCTATGCAGCGGGAAGATTGGCAGCTTAACGCCAAATGCTATTAACAAGGCAATCAGCAAGCCCATTTTAGTCCCTTCCGAGAATACGGCATGATTGACGTCAGCATGCATAATAGCCATTAATGCGTCAATATTAGACGTTCCTGTACGGGAAAATAGCACCATAATCACAATGAGAAGCACTGCAGATCCTAATCCGTTATAAATTAAGAAGCTGAATGCTGCTTTTTCTTTTTCAAAATAACCCCATTTTCCAATCAGGAAGAAGGTCGGAATTAATGTAATTTCGAAAAAGATGAAGAATAGAATTAAGTTTTCGGCAGCGAACACACCAAGCATTCCTACTTCTAATAGAAGGAACAGCATAAAATAGCCTTTCCATTCTTTTTTAATATACATAGAAGCAATGGCTGCAAGAGTGGACAGTATCGCTGTCAGCACGACCATAATAAGGGAGAACCCATCTACCCCAAGCTCGTAATTTATCGAGAATAAATCCCCTAAACGGTTCGGGTCGCCAAATTGAACCCAGCGCACATTCTCGCTTAAATCAGCTAGAGAAGCTCCGGCACGATATTGAAAAAATGCCACTAGCGACAAAATCAGTGCTGGAAGAGTTGCTAGGAAACCGACCGTCTTAATAACCGATTCCTTTGTGTTCGGAATCAATGATAAAACTAAAACACCAACTAAAGGGGAGAATACTAAGATTGATAAGAAATAAGCGGAATTCATCTTAAATACCCCCCTGTTACCGCAAATACGACTACTAAAATAGCTAATCCTACAAAAGCGACCGTTCCATATCTTTGTACTTGGCCATCCTGGAACTTCGAACCTAGTTTTCCAAGGGCGACTACTGTTCCAGCTACTCCTTTGACAACGCCTTCAACAAGGAAGGTTTCGATGTAGCGAAGGAAAATACTGAAGAACTTCGTCACCTTTAAGACGGTCAGCTCGTAAAACTCATCGATATAGTATTTGTTATATAAAATATTGTACATCGTTTCGGCACCAAGCCAGTTGCGTGAAAGTGAACGCTTGCTGTAAATCATCCAAGCTAGGAATATACCAAGCAGGGATACAACAGTTGCGACTATCATAATCCACGCTGGACCTTCAATATGTCCGTGACCGAGCGCCGGATTTCCGTCTACTAACCAATCACCAAGGAACGTTCCGAACCATGGTGTATTGACATAACCTGCCACAACAGCAAGGACTCCGAGAATCATCATCGGGACCGTCATCACACTTGGAGACTCCTTCGCATGGCTCATATCGCTACGCGATTCGCCCGAAAACACCATGAAGAACAGGCGGAACATATAGAATGCTGTAAAGAATGCAGCCACTACTGCAAGCCAGAACAATACTGTATTGCCGTGTGCCCATGCAGCAATTAAGATTTCATCCTTACTGAAGAATCCTGAAAATAACGGAACCCCGCTGATCGCCAATGTTCCAATTAAGAACAGAGGACCTGTGACACGAAGCTTCTTCCATAGTCCGCCCATTTTCTCAATATCCTGTGTATGAACGGCATGGATGACACTTCCTGCAGCAAGGAAAAGCAATGCTTTAAAGAAAGCGTGAGTCATTAAGTGGAACACACCCGCCACATAGCCGGCAGATCCAAGCGCCAGCATCATATATCCAAGCTGGCTGACAGTTGAGTAGGCTAGCACTCTTTTAATATCCGTTTGCACAAGACCAATGCTCGCTGCAAAAATCGCAGTAATTGCTCCAATGACAGCTACGGTCATGAGCGCGGTTTCGCTTGCTGTGAAAAGCGGGAACAAAGCCGCTACTAAATAAACCCCTGCTGCAACCATTGTCGCGGCGTGGATTAACGCTGATACTGGTGTTGGACCTTCCATCGCGTCCGGAAGCCATGTGTGAAGCGGAAATTGACCAGACTTCCCAATAGCTCCAACAAAAATCAAAATCGCTGTTAAGGTAATCATTGTTGTTGAAATCGATCCAGCAGCCACAGCCGCAAAGATTTCATCATATTCAAAGCTGCCTACCTGCCAGAATAAGAGAATCATTCCGATTAAAAGGCCCACATCCCCAATACGCGTCATGATAAACGCCTTTTTCGCAGCCTTCTTTGCTTCATCTTTATAAAAGTAGAAGCCAATCAATAGGAATGAGCCTAAGCCGACAAGCTCCCAGAAAATATACGTTTGCAATAGGTTAGGAGATAGTACAAGCCCTAGCATCGCAAAGGTAAATAACCCTAAATATGAATAGTAAACATGAAGTCTCTCATCCCCGTGCATATATCCCTTTGAATATGTATGAACAAGGAAACTGACGAGTGAGACGATTACTAGCATTAATGCATTTAACTGGTTTACTTCAAAACCCGCTGTTAACTGAACATCCCCAATTGTCAGCCAAACAGCTTCTGCCTTATGGGTTGGTGACGAAAATCTTTCAAACAGCACCAACAACGAGTAGACAAGAGATGCAAGCGAAAGCAGAATTCCTATGTAAGCACTCGCATCCTTAAGCCGTTTGCCGAAAAAGACTAGGAATAAGAACGATAAAAGCGGGAAAAGCGGTATGATCCATGCATTCTCCATCAATATCACAATCCCCTTTTTTGAACACGCTGGTAAGTTTTGTCCGTCTGTAAGGTCAGCGTGTTAGATTGAGGCAGGTTATACTTAAAGCGGGCTTTTTTAGCGCAAGGAAATAGTTATATGACTTATTTCCTATTAAAACACACATTATTTCCCGGAAAAATATTTTACTAGTATAACAAGCAGCCTCTTTTATTCGTGAAAAGCATTCCTTAATGCTTCAATGTGTTCATTTCATCAATATTAACGGTTTTCCGATTGCGGTAAAGGGCAATCAAGATCGCTACGCCAACAGCCACTTCTGCTGCGGCAACTGTCATGACAAATAAGGCGAAGATCTGACCTGTAATCGCAGGCGCAGCCCCAAACTTACTGAAGGCTACTAGGTTGATATTAACTGCATTTAGCATTAGCTCAATCGAAATTAAGACAATCACTGCATTTCTTTTCGTCAAAGCACCATATAAACCGATACAGAATAAGATTAACGCTAAGGCAAGATACGCTGAAATGGGAACTGAGCTCATTCCTTCTTCGCTCCCTTCTCATCATCTTTCCTCGCTAAAACAATTGCGCCGATCAGAGCTGCCAATAGTAAAACAGAAGTTAATTCAAATGGAATGATGTATTTAGAATAAAGCGCCAATCCAATTTGCTCTGTATTATTTTCATGCAAGTTATTCGGCAATTGTCCGAAATCCAGGTTGTAAATACCGATATAGACTGCAAACGCGAATCCTAATACCCCCAAAAACAACAATACCTTTCGGACGATTCCTGTTTTTGGCTCACTCACATCGTTATGACGGGTCAGCATAATTCCAAATAACATAATGATTGTAATGGCACCGGAATAAAGTAAAATTTGGGCTGCAGCAAGAAACTCTGCAGATAATAAAACAAAGATTCCCGCAATGCTAATAAAAGTAAATACTAGCGCCACTACCATATGCACAACTTTGGTAAGGTTCAATAAAAGCACGCCGCCCATGACTGCCACTACTGCTAGTGACATAAACGCAAGAAATTCACCTGAAAACGTCATGCTTTATTCTCCTTCCGTATATTCTCATCATTTTCATCCAGCCATTCGAGGTTTTTGAACAAATCATCCCTGCTGTATTCTGCCAGTTCAAAGTTATTCGTCATAATAATAGCCTCTGTTGGACAAACCTCTGTGCACAAATCACATAGAATACAAATCTCAAAGTTAATATCATACGTATCAATAATTTTTCCTTTTTTCGCCGGATCCGGATGCTTTTTACCTGTCAGCTGGATACATTCAGTCGGGCAAATGTTCGCACACTGATTACAAACGATACATTTTTCCGGATAAAATTTTTGTATTCCGCGGAATCGGTCAGGCAGCGGAAGAGGCTCATTCGGATAATCATATGTGACCTTTTTGCGGGTCAAGTTTTTTAGGGTATATGATAAACCTTTCGCTAATCCAAGCATGTTTTTTCACCCCTTGAATATTAAAAGTGTAAGGCTTTTTAAAATAGGTTTAGCAATTCTTTTAATAGTGCGGTTAAGAAAATATTGGCTAATGCAATTGGCAGGAGAACCTTCCAGCCAAATTCCATTAATTGGTCTGCGCGTACACGCGGGAATGTAGAACGGAACCACAGTAGTATGAAGATAACCAATGTGAATTTAAGTGCGAACCATACTGCACCCGGGATAAATCCTAAGAACGGAAGCGGCAGCCATCCGCCTAAGAACAACACAGTTGTCAGAGCAGCCATCGCAAATAGGTACACATATTCTGCTAGCATGAAAAATGCCCAGCGGAAGCCGGAATATTCGACATGGAACCCGGCAACGAGCTCAGATTCTGATTCTGGCAAGTCAAATGGTACACGATTTAATTCGGCAACAGATGCAATGAAGAAAACGATAAAGGCGATTGGCTGCCAGACGATGAACCAGCCATTTCTTTGTGCATCTACGATATCATTTAAATTTAAGCTTCCTGATAGAAGGATGACGCCGACAACAGACATAACGAGCGGGATTTCATAGGAAATCATCTGTGCCGCTGCACGCATTCCTCCAAGGAGAGCATATTTATTGTTTGAAGCCCATGCTCCTGTTACAATTCCTACTGTAGTGATACCGGAAACGGCGATATAGTAAAGCAGGCCCACTCCGATATCAGCAAATTGAAACTTGTCTGTAAAAGGAATCGTTGCGAGCACCATGAAGGCTGGCGCAAACGCAATGACAGGAGCTAAGATAAATAACGGACGGTCCGCAAGCTTAGGAATAATGTCTTCTTTTAAAAGAAGTTTAAGAACGTCAGCAACTGTTTGTAATAACCCCCAGCGTCCGCCGACTTGGTTAGGACCATGGCGCATTTGCATATATCCCATTACTTTACGCTCTGCTAATATACAATAGGTGACGAAGCCTAAAACCACTAATAGTAAAACGGCGGCTAATAAGAAGAAAATACCGAAATTTAATAATCCGGGACTAGAGTGCAATAGTTCTTCTATCATTAACCGTCCACCTCCCCGAGGACAATATCAATTCCTCCTAAAATTACAATCATGTTCGCCATGTTTTCGCCTTCAAGCAGCTTAGGGAGAATTTGCAGATTATAGAAGGACGGTCTTCTGAACTTTAAGCGATACGGTTCTTTTTTCCCGTCACTGTAAATATAGCAGCCAATTTCTCCGCGTGGAGATTCGATTCTGACAAATGCTTCTCCTTTTGGCGCCTTAATAATCTTAGGGACCTTAGCCATGATTTCTCCCTCTGCCGGGAATTGTTCACACGCCTGTTCAAGAATTTTGAGCGACTCTTCAATCTCTTCTAATCGAACATGATAGCGTGCCCATGCATCCCCTTCTTCTCGAGTAACCACATTAAAATCAAATCGGTCATAAATGGAATATGGCTCATCCTTACGAAGATCCCATTTTACTCCGGTACAGCGAAGTGTCGGTCCGCTTAATGAATAATGGATGGCATCTTCTTTCGTATAAACGCCTACACCCTTCACTCGGTTCATGAAAATTTCATTTCCTGTCACAAGCTGATGATAACCGACCAGCTGCTCACGCATATAAGGAATAAATTCTTTTACCTTCTCAACCCAGCCCTCTGGTGCGTCCCATTTCACTCCGCCTACACGCATGTAGTTAAAAGTTAAGCGCGCGCCCGAAAGCTCGTTCAGCATGTTAATGATCATTTCCCTTTCCCGGAATGCATATATGAAGGGACTTGTTGCCCCAAGGTCCAGTAAAAAAGTACCCCATGAAACTAAGTGACTGGCAACTCTTCCAAGCTCCATCGCCATGACACGAAGGTATTCAGCCCGTTCAGGAACCTCGATGCCCATCATTGTTTCAACTGCGTGGCAGATTACATAGTTATTGGTCATTGCTGAAAGATAATCCATCCGGTCTGTATACGGGATAATCTGTGTATATTGGAGATCTTCAGCCAACTTCTCCGTTCCACGGTGCAAATAACCGATGACTGGCTTCGCTTCTTTTATGATTTCCCCATCAATTTTGACAACGAGACGAAATACACCGTGCGTACTTGGATGCTGAGGACCCACATTTAAGACCATTTCTTCAGTACGAATCACTGGTTACACCTCCACATCATACGGTTCGTAGTCTTTTCTTAACGGATGGCCAATCCAATCATCTCCAAGGAGAATCCGATACAGATTCGGGTGACCTGTAAATTTAATGCCTAATAGATCATAGGCTTCACATTCAGGCCAATTTGCCCCTGCCCATAATGGCACCAGTGACTCAATGGTTGGTTCATCACGATCAATCTTTACTTTTAGCGCAACTGACTGTCTATTTTTATATGAATATAAGTGAACATAAACTTCCATATGTGTTTCAAAATCTGTCCCATGAATTTCAGATAAGTAATCAAATCCTAGCTGCTCATTGTATTTAAGAAATTCAGCAAGCTTGTAGTAGGATTCTTTCTTCGCCACTAAGGTCGGAACATCTTTTGATAAACTATTGATATAGTAATCTTCCAGCACATCTTGTCCGAGGTGGTCTCCGATAACCTTCACATACTTATCGAGATAAGGCTGATTTGGTGACGGTTTCTTTTCCTCTGCAGGTTCAGCTGCGGCTTTTCCACCAGCTTTTTCCTTCGCGGCCGCGGCTGCGGCTGCTTTTGCTTTCGCAGCGGCAATCGCCTTCGCCTTCTCATCATCACCGGCTCCACTACCAGCTCCGGCTGTTGCCTTCGCTTTAGCTGCAGCGGCAGCCTTGGCTTTTGCGGCTGCAATCGCTTTCGCTTTTTCATCGTCACCGGCTGGTG
>NZ_JBALOW010000066.1:0-5455 GCF_036965085.1 Bacillus sp. JJ1532 | reverse complement strand
TTAGTGTTTTTTAATCGAACCAACAAAAACGAGTGCTATGAATACTACATGGTACTTATAATAAATAAACATTCAATTTGATTCCGATTTTAACAATTGATACTTAGGAGGATCATTAAAGTTCCTACGGGGAGGCATTATATTTAGACAAAAAAAGTCTGTCACAATCTTCTTGTAACAGACTTTCTCTTATTTATGAAATAGAAATGAGTTGTTTTTTATCTTCATTTTGTTTTACATGCTCAATCGTTTTTACATGAAAGTTTTGATCTACAAATACGACATGTTTTTCATTGAATTGTCTAGGTGATGTCAAACCTGCAGCTGCTGCTAGCGTAAACAATTCTTCACGAAGCGTTGTTATATAGTTTGTCACCCGGTATCTTTTCTCTTCTATGACTAAAGCTTTTTGAAGCTTTGGATTTGTTGTGGCCACTCCTACTGGACATTCGTTGGATTGACATTTTTGGGCACCGATACATCCGACTGAAATCATCAAGCCTCTGGCAACGTGTACAATATCTGCTCCAAGAGATAGCGCAATGGCAATTCGATCTGGAGAGAATAATTTACCGCTGGCAATTAACGTGACTTTGTCTCGCATATTATATTTCTTCAATACTCTTTGAGCTATCATTAAAGCAGGTTTAATTGGGAGTCCGACAGAATCAGCCATTGCTTGATAAGTCGCTCCAGTTCCGCCTTCTCCGCCATCAATGGTGATGAAATCAGGGTATCTTTTCATAATCGCCATATAAGCAGCAAATTCTTCAAATGTTTCTTCACTGCCGATGACCATTTTAATTCCGACAGGCTTACCGGATTCGTCCCGTATTCTTTCAATAAAGTCCATCATGGAATCCAAATCATCGAATTCCTCAAAACGGTTCGGTGAATCAATGGTTTTATATGGTTCTACTCCTCGGATCTCAGCAATTTCAGGCGTGACTTTTGAACCTTCAATGTGACCACCCCGAATTTTCGCCCCTTGCCCTAGTTTAATTTCAAAAGCCTTCACTTGTGGATTGCTTGCTTTTTCACGAAGCAAATCATATGAAAAGCTTCCGTCAGGATTTCTAAATCCAAACTTCGCTGGGCCAATTTGGACCATAATGTCTGCTCCGCCTTTTAAATGGTGGGGCGATAGTCCGCCTTCACCTGTATTCATATAGGCACCTGCGTCTTTCAAACCATAGGAGAGTGCCGAAATCGCATGATCGCCAAGGGCTCCGTAGCTCATTCCGCTCATGGCCACAGGGCTTTTGATCGTGAATGGATAGCGGCAGGAGTCTTTTCCTATAATAATCTTATCTGCATCTGTATAGTGCCACGGCTTTATTTGAGCTTGCTCTCGATGCTCATGACGGGAAAAAAGTGTATCTTTATCCTCCACATATTTATGTGTAGTAATAAGGTTTTCATTATCAGCTTGTAAATCTGTGAGTTGTTTCGCAAAAAATGCATTTCGAATATAAAAACCGGGTTTGTCAAAATCGCGCTTGCTTCCGAAAGCAATGATGTTTTTAGCGTATTTCCCTGATTTCACAATATATTGAAAGTCTAGTCGTGAAAAAGGCTTAGCTTCATGATCTCCTTCAAAAAAGTACTGTCTTAACTCTGGACCAATATGTTCGGAAAGATACCGAATACGAGAAAGGATAGGGAAATTTCGTCTGATTGAGTGCTGAGTTTGTGACAAATCCCGCTTTCTAATGACCAATACTGAAACCAATACAATAAGAATCAGTAATAAGGTGACGATAAAAAGGACTGATACCCCAATTATCATGATGTTGCTAAAAGTGCTCATTTCTACACTTCCTCCTAGGATTTTTGAAAAAAGTAATAAGAATTCAAGCTTGGTACTACTTCGGAAGTAGTCTCACAAACTACCATACAATAATGCAAGAAGTATGCCAAGTCTAGTTTTATAGGGATATATGTTGTACAATGATTTATTATGTGATTCACATGCAAGACTTTTTTGCTCTATAATAGAGATTTTGCGCAAAATTTACTTGCGTACTAGTGTTTTGTATTGGTGAAAATAGGTTTTCCTAATAGAAGAAAAGGCAGCATCGTATTGAGCCACTCGCTGTTCGTTTATTTCTATTTAAATGAGGTACATTTCATTGGTTTGCATAAGCAGTTAAAGCTTTCTTCATAACTACATTTCATGTAATATAAAGTAATGATAATAACCAAAAATGATAAAATACCTTGGAGGTAAAACGGTGTCATACATACTAAAAGACAATTTCAAAATGTTTACCTTAAACTCAAATCGTGAGCTTGCTGAAGAAATGGCACAGGTTCTAGGTTGTGAGCTTGGGAAATGCTCAAGCAAACAATTCAGTGATGGAGAAATTCAAATTCAAATTGAAGAGAGTGTCAGAGGAAGTGAAGTATTTTTAGTTCAATCGGCTTCAGAGCCTACGAATGAACATATCATGGAACTCCTTATTATGATTGATGCTTTAAAAAGAGCTTCTGCTAAAATGATCAATGTTGTAATGCCTTACTACAGCTATGCGCGTCAAGATCGAAAAGCCCGTTCTAGGGAGCCCATTACAGCTAGGCTCATTGCTAACCTATTGGAAATGGCAGGAGCAACTAGGATCCTGACAATCGACTTCCATTCTCCGCAAGTGCAAGGCTTTTTCGACAAACCCGTGGATCATCTAACCGGAATTCCAATTCTGGCTGATTATTTTAAGAAAAAGGCATTGGATGATCTTGTCATTGTGGCCCCGCATAATGGAGGAGTTGTTAGGGCAAGAAAGATGGCTAATTTGCTCAATGTGCCACTGGCCCTTATTGATCGCCGTCGTCCTGAGCATAATGAAACGGAAATCATGCACATTATCGGGAATATTGAAGGGAAAAACGCCATTATTATTGATGATTTAATTGATACAGCTGGAACCATTACGACTGGTGTTCATGCTTTAATCGAGAATGGAGCAAAAGCGGTATACGCCTGCTGCACCCATGCACTTCTATCGGGCCCTGCTATTGAACGGATCGAGTCCTCACCCATTAAAGAATTAGTAGTTACGAATACAATTAAGCTATCTGAAGAAAAACGAATAGATAAAATTACTTTATTATCTGTTGCTCCATTACTTGTAGAAGCAATCGATCGTATTCACAATGAAAAAGCTGTGAGCCCATTATTTGAATAAAGAAAAGGATTTATGTAATGAAAGGAAGTTGATGTTTTCAACTTCCTAATTTTTTTTCTAAAGATTAAGGGTCAATCAAATTCAATAACCTACTTAATTAGTTGAATATTAAGAAGCGCAAAGATAA
The DNA here is from genome assembly GCF_036965085.1 of Bacillus sp. JJ1532. Lineage (NCBI taxonomy): Bacteria > Bacillati > Bacillota > Bacilli > Caryophanales > Bacillaceae > Bacillus > Bacillus sp. JJ1532. Next base: position 2,143 of record NZ_JBALOW010000066.1, on the reverse strand, counting down.
GATTGAATTGGAAGATGAATGAAAGTAATCAAAATAGTAGGAGTGTGCATAGCTATGAAAAAGGCATTAATTAATGTAGATTACACCTATGATTTTGTTGCAGAAGACGGCGCATTAACATGTGGAAAACCCGGTCAAGCTTTAGAAGAGAGAATTACAGAAATCACAAAAGAATTTATAGAAAAAAATGATTATGTCGTTTTTGCAATAGATGTCCATGAAGAAGGAGATCCCTTTCATCCAGAAACGAAATTGTTTCCGCCCCATAATATTAGGCATACAAAAGGAAGAGATTTGTATGGTGCACTGAAGGATGTTTACGATGAAAATAAGATGAGAAAGAATGTTCAATATATAGATAAAACAAGATATTCCGCTTTTGCCGGGACAGATCTATCTATAAAACTTAGAGAGCGGGGAATTACAGATATTTATATAGTAGGTGTATGTACAGATATTTGTGTCCTTCATACGGCTATTGATGCCTATAACCAAGGTTACAATATTTTTATCTATGAAGACGCCGTTGCTTCTTTCAATCCAACCGGGCACGAATGGGCGCTTACACATTTTGAGAAAACTCTTGGTGCTACAATTATTAAGTAAGGAATAATAAAGTGATTAATCTTTAAAAAACGGGCTGTTTATTTGACTCATTTAAAAATTGCTATTATACTATGATTAACGAAAACGAATAATTCTTCCGTTTAAGGGGAGTAGCAATACAATAAAGTCGTCATTACGGGATTAAATCCTCGGCTTTATTGGCAATTTTAATTTGTTTGCGAGACCTTACCGATTTTTTGGTAAGGTCTTTTTGTATAAGGCGTTATAACCAGAAAATCGGTTATAACGCCTTTTTTGATTGTTCGTTAAACAAATAACTAGGGGAGCGTGTCTACTATTTTTCAATTTACTAATTTAGCCGAAAGTGTCAAAATGATCACTACTCATAACGAACAAAAGCTTTTGGATTACGATAAATCGCTAACTTTGATTGGAAAGGGAAGAAGTGCGTATGTATTTAGAATTCAACAATCTACTAAAGCAATAAAGGTATTTTTCCCTGATTATACCCATCTAGCTAAGGAGGAGGGGGAAATTTACAAATCGATTCAGCATATCCGTTATTTTCCCACTCTATATGAAGCAGGCCCTAATTATTTAGTCATTGATTATATAGATGGGCATACACTTTTTGAATGCCTAACAAAGGGAATACCGATTTTTGAAGAAAAGGTAAAGGAAATAGATGCAGCTTTACAGCTAGCTAGAGAACAAGGGTTAAATCCATCTGATATTCATTTGCGAAACATTATTATTACATCTAATAATGAAATTAAAATTATTGATGTAGCTCGATTTAGACAATCCAAATTATGCACCCAGTGGGCGGATTTAAAGGAAGCGTTCTACCGCTTCTATAATAAGCGCTATTTACCGAAGAAAATTCCCGATTTTTTATTGAATGGTATTGCTTTTATTTATAAAAAACTTCAAAATGGAAGCTTTAATAGAGAGACGAGTTCAAAATTCATTCATTAATAAATAGACACAAGAACCCAAAATATAAACAGGAGAGTATACATGATATTAAGAAAATATATGGCATTAATAGGAATAGGTTCAGCACAGATTGATCTGATACTTGATAAAGAAATATACCGTCCAGGTGAAGTCGTAAAGGGGCATTTCTTGATTAAGGGAGGCACGATATCACAAGAACTGAAAAGGATAGATTGTGATTTGGTCACCTTTAATAGGACAGATGAAAGCGAAGAAATTGTGGATTCTATCACTATATTAACTACTAAAATCATTCAGTCTGAAGCTGTTAATAAAATTCCATTCTCATTCCTTTTGCCAAACAATGCCAGAATATCGACAGACACTTTATCTTATCGATTTAAAACAAGACTGGCCTTCAAACAAGGCGTGGAAAGCTTGGATCAGGACGCCATTCGGATTGTTCAAGATTAGTGAGCTTATCCTAAACGAAAAGTAGTAATAACAATAATAGAGGAGTTTAATAGCGAACAGCAAATGTCACTGTTCGCTATTTTTATATCCAAACCATTAATAACCAAATATGGATTTAGGCTGAAAAAGAACAGAGTAAATGTAAATAAATATGTCATATATA
>NZ_JBALOW010000065.1:0-4378 GCF_036965085.1 Bacillus sp. JJ1532 | reverse complement strand
CCTTTATTGTAATAGAGTCATATAATGATGAAAAATTATTAAGGTTTTATAATAAGAATGGGTTTAATAAATGGTCTTATTTAGAAGATAATGATGATAATTTAATTCCATTGGTTTATGATTTTAGGGGATTAGATGGGATAATTTAGGGTAATATTAATATTAATAGTTTCATAGTCATTAGTATAGGAGATGATGAAATTGAAACTATTTAAATTAGTTGAGCCAACAAAAAAGAAAAATACCAAGAAAAGAAAAGAGCATCTACAAAAAGCACTGATAACAACAGATAAAATTAATAGGAATAGCAAACGATAGACTTCCTTCCTTTGTGTTGGAGGTCTTTTTCGTTGTGTGGAGATTGATGAGTTAATAAGGGTGGAATGGCGATGAAAGTAATTAGAAAAGAAGATGAAACATTATTTCTTCTACCATACAAAGTATTAAGAGTTAATGGATTTATCGATAATAAGACATTAAGGAAAATGAAAGAGGAGAGTATTTTGGTTATAAATGCAGTAATGCATCCAGAATGGTTTGATTATGATGAAGTAACATATGATGAAAGAGAAGTAGAGATAGTGTAAAATTACACAATATTAATGTCAATTTGTAAAGGTGTGAAAATATAGATGAGTAATGAGCTTGAAATGATTATTATTGATGGATTAACTAGTCAGCAAAATGAAGCAGCCATATTAGAAGCCTATGGAGGCATGGATAGAAGCACAATTGCGAAAACAGTAGGAGTGAGTCGCACAACATATTACCAATGGTTAAAGAAGCCAGAAATGATGACTGCCATTGACAAATACGCACAGGAGAAAAAAAATCTAGCTAAGTCATTTCTCCTTAAAAATTTGGATAAAGCCAGTGAAACCTTAGCTGAATTGATGAATTCTAAGGATGACTCTATCCGTCTTAAGGCAGCAGACAGGATACTTCAATATGGTGTAGGTAAACCTAGCTCTAGTCTTCATGTTACATCTGATTTAACCAATGTTAATCATAGTAATACACCTAAAGATATACTGGATATGGAAGATGAAGAGTTTGAAAGCAGATTAGATGAATATGAGGACGAATAAAAAGCCTTTCTACCTCATGTAGTTAGGCTTTTAATGTATCTTCGTATTGTTTCATTACCTTATAGAATGTGTTCTTTGTAAGCTTTAAGTTATCCATATTCCTAAACTTTTCAGCAGTAATTTGCCCGTCTTTCCATATAGGATAGTTCGTATGAATACAATCTAATTGTTCTTTAGTCATTGTATTATAGCCAATAACAGGTCTTCCTAGATGTTTTCCTTGTGCTTTAGCTATTGCAATACCTTCCTTTTGTCGTTTATTGATTTCTTCTCGTTCTCTTTCAGCTACAAAAGATAATACTTGTAATACTAAATCACTAACAAACGTCCCTAGTTTATCTTTATATTGTGTAGTATCCAGTAATGGCATATCTAATACTTTAATATCTGCTTTAATATTGTGCGTAATGTCTTCCCATTCACGCTTTATTTCCTTTGAGTTACGTCCGAAACGATCAATTGACTTAATGTATAGTAAATCACCTTCACGAAGAGATTCCTTTAATGCTTGGTATTTAGTGCGGTTAAAGTCTTTTCCTGACTCTTTATCAATGTAAATATCTCTTTCGTTGATACCTAATTCAAGCATTTCATTTAACTGACGGTTTACATTTTGATCCTTAGAACTCACACGGATATAGGCAAATGTTTTCATAGTCATTGGTAACACGCTCCTTTATTGGTATAAATTGATTATAACATAGTTGTTTATAAAGGTAAACAAATATTTATAAACGTTTATATAATAAAATGAAAGTTTTATAAACGTAAAATAGCTTGTATTTCAGTCAGTTTTTATTGTCCTTAAAGGTATACCTTAATAAACTAATTAATCAAACTGATGAATGTAAACGCCTCACCAGAATCATTTAAAGCACGATAGAGAAGGGTTAGAGGAAACCATAAGGAGTAAGCAACTACCCCCACCATTCTGAATGATTAGGGGCTTAAAAAGGGTGTAGCAAGGTACGTAATTTTTTTTACAAATTTTTTTTGGAGGTAGGTGAGAGAAGTGGATCAGTCATATTTAGAATTAATTGACACTAAAAGAAATCGTGATTTGTTACGTGAATATCTATATAAAGACTATAGAAAACGAGGGTTTAACAGAGAAGAAGCATTGAATAGACAAAAACACCTTATGACAAAATATCAAGATAACCTATTCGGTAGAGAAGGTCTTGCATGGAGCTTAGGTAAGAGATCATTGACTTTTTTTAATCTATATTTTTTACAAGATATATTTGTAAACGATGATGATTGTGCTCCTCTTGCTCCTATACATTTTCAAATATGGGATGATATTGAGGATATGGTTGTTAGAAACACTCATAGTAGACAAGGATATATTTTGCCACGTGGGACAGGGAAATCAGCATTTGGAAATACTAGTCCAGTAATTTGGTGTCATGCGTACCGAATGAAACGCTATACATTAGTTGGCTCTAGTATTGGAAATACTGCTAAGAAATTTATCAAGGGTATTAAAGATTCAATAGTAGATNNGATAATATCTATTTAGAATACGCTTTTGGTAAATTAATTGATTCCTCTGATAGAAATTTTATAAATAACTCAGAAATGATTGAGTTTACAAATAAAAGTTTAGTTGAGAGTATTTCGAGTACTTCTCCAATGAGGGGTAGAAAATATGGTAAAAATATTCGTGTTGAATTATTGCTCCTAGACGATTTTCAAGACGATGACGATGTGAGAACAGCTTCAGCCCGTGATCAAAAATGGAAAAGGTTTTCTGACGATGCAACTAAGGCGATACAGAAACCTAAAAAGGATGAAAACGGTAAGATTGTTCGTCAAGCTCATATGATTGCACTTGGAACGTTACAACATCCAGAAGACTTTTATTCTAGGCTCTATAATGATCCGACATGGAAGTTTAGAAAAGAAAAAGGTGTTTTAATTGATGATATTGATGAATATTTCAATGAAGGATTATGGTTAGAATTCAAAAAGCTTTTACAGAACAATAAAGATGAAAATAGGTTAGATACTGCAAAACGCTTTTACTATGATAATGAAGAAGCAATGAAGTATCCGTTATTATGGGATAGCTATTGGGATTGTTTAGACTATGCATTAGACTATTTCTCTAATCCAGCTTCATTTAATCAGGAGGTACAAGCAAGATTAGATTCAAAAGGTCAAAAGAAATTTACTACAGTTATTACTCAATCTGCTGAAGCTATAGAAAAGCATGATTTCACAAAGACAATGTTAGTAATTGACCCTGCTGGAACAGATGTAAAAGTTAAAAGTAAGAAAAACTACTTTGCGTTTATTGTTGGAAGCTTAGGTGAAAACAACATTCGCTATGTTAGAAAAGGTGAAATACATAAGATGGAATATGATGAGTATATGGATAAAACACTACAATTACTTAGAGATTATCCAAGTATAACCCATATTTCAATTGAGAAAAACGTCTATTCGGGTGCTGACGTATTAAGGCTTCAAGAGTTAGTTAAAGAGGACAAAGAACTAAGTAAAAGAAGGTTTACTTGGATCAATAAACAAACAACTAAGAATAAGGATGACAAAATTGATACCATAGTTGCTGACGTAAATATGGGAAGGATTATCTTTAATGAAGATGATGAAGCAGCTATAGAACAATTACGGGACTTTGCTGGATGTGAATTTAGTAAATACGATGACTTTCCAGACTGTTTAGCTGAGTTTGCTAAACAAGTATTAGAAATTGAAGTACGGAAATCAATTAGAACGCTACCAAGTAGTGTTCTTTTTTAATGGAGGAATTTAGATGTTAAGAGAAGAGTTAATTTTAAAGCTATTGGAGGAACTTGATAAACGTGCTCCAAAATTTCAAAAACTCCTTAATTACTATGAAGGTAATCATAAATTATTATTTGAAAACAGTAAAGTTGATGATAAACGACATGATGAAAGGGCTGTGTTTAACTATTGTCAGAAGACAGTTTCTAACTTTGTCGGTTACTTATTAGGAAAGCCTGTTAATTATCAATCTAAATCAGGCAACACTGATTTTATTAATACAATTGATAGACATTTTTCGTTTTGGGAAAAAGAACATAACATACGATTAAAAGAAATGACGGAAATATTTGGTCTAGCTTATGAAGTAAGTTATTCAACAAAAGACAAGGAATTTCTTTGTGCGTGTTTTAGTCCTTTAGAGATGATTACGCTTAATGACGGTTCAATTGAAAAAAATACATCTATCGCAGTTAGAAAATACAAAAAGCCATATGATGATTCAACCTATGTAGACGTTTGGGATGAAAAAAACT
>NZ_JBALOW010000064.1:12047-19311 GCF_036965085.1 Bacillus sp. JJ1532 | reverse complement strand
GTTTAAAACAGTAGTATTATATTTTTATTGCATTTAGTATGAATGTGGAGGGTGAGATTTTGTTTTATGGTTGGATAGTGGTATGGCTGACATTCTTTGTCATACTAATTGCTGCAGGCATTCGCTCGATTACGGGTATACTCATTATACCACTGGAGCAGGAATTTGAATGGAGCCGTTCCTCTATTTCGTTTGCCTTTGCAATTAACTTAACGATATATGGATTCTCAGGTCCGTTTATTGCAGCCGGGCTTGAAAGAATTGGTATTCGAAAAACGATGGCATATGCGATGCTCGTGCTAGTAATAGGAATGACGGCTAGCTTATTTATGAGTCAAATTTGGCATCTGAACCTCATTTGGGGAGTTATGATTGGAGTGGCCAGCGGGGTTTTTCTTACCGTTTTAGCAGCAACTATAGCTAATAATTGGTTTGAAAAACGAAAGGGAATCGTTGTCGGCATACTAATGTCAGCTACTGCCGCGGGGCAAATGATTTTTCTTCCGTTGCTTTCCAATTTGACTGAGGCTTTTTCGTGGAGAACAGGGATTTATGTATTTATTGGGTTAGGTGTCTTGATGATTCCCCTTATAGCAATTTGGATGAGAGATAAACCGGCTGATAAGGGACTAATCCCTTACGGTGCAGTCGCAAATCAAATTGCCCCTGTTATTCAGAATAAAAAAAATCCAATTAAGGAAGCATTCGAGGTATTATGGATAGGTGTTCGTACGGTTCCATTTTGGTTATTATCCATTAGCTTTTTTATTTGTGGTTTATCCACTGCGGGATTGATTGGGACGCATTTTATCGCGGCTTGTGGTTTGTATGGTATATCAGAAGTAAATGCAGCAGGCTTGTTTGCATTTATGGGGATTTTTAATATTATTGGAACGATGATTTCGGGATGGTTATCTGATCGGTTCGATAATCGATGGCTATTATTTTGGTATTACGGACTTCGGGGATTATCCCTAATCATCCTACCGTATGCACTTGATTTACGATCCTATCCAATGCTTGTCGCTTTTTCTGTATTTTACGGTTTGGACTGGATCGCAACCGTGCCACCAACCATCCGGTTAGCCTCAGAATACTTTGGAAAAGAGCGGGGAGCGATCGTCTATGGCTGGGTGTTTGCTGCTCACCAAGTGGGCTCGGGTGTTGCTGCGTTTTTAGGCGGCTACTTTTATGAAATTTTTAATGGCTATTCGATCACGTTTATTTCAGCAGGTGTACTTTGTATTGTAGCAACGTTTTTTGTGTTGAGTTTTAAAAAGAAGCAGGGAGCATTAAAGAATACAGTAAGTGCTTAATGCATATTAGACATGATGAAGGACTTGAGGATAATTTATCGAATATGTGTCGTATAAACTCTAGTTAAAGGACATACTTTGATAGTTTTATCTGTTATGTGTACTTTAAGCTTTTGTTAAAGGACATACTATGTTAGTTTCGTCTGTAATGTGTCCTTTAAGCTGTTGTTAAAGGACATACTATGTTAGTTTCATCTGTAATGTGTCCTATAAACTTCTGTAAAAAGACATACTTTGGCACTTTTATCCCTTATTTGATCTTAAAAAGTGGATTACATAGGCTATCTATTATAATATATCTATTGTGAAATGATAAATGTAAGTAAAAATGCCCTTAAGCATTTTCAATGGGATTAGGCGTTTGAACTTAGAAAGGAGACAACATGAAATTACGAATGGTTTTGCTGACCCTAGCAGCAGTGCTATTTCTTGCTGCTTGTGGTCAAAAGGGTTTAGAAGATCCAATTACATTAGCAGATCAAGATAACAATGAAGTTACATTTCCATTAGAGAAGCCAGCATTGTTCTTTTTTATTACAACATACACCTGAGGACTTTGTCAGCAGCAACTAGTTGAGTTGCATGGAAATCTTGACATGTTAGATGACATGGATATGGAAATGTATATTATCAGTCATGATACACCGGAACAGCAAAAGGAATTATACAACCATTTAAAGGAATATTTTGGAACAAGTTTGCCGTTTATTTCTGACCCGAAAATGGAATTGATTGACCGATTCGGAATGAAGAATGGTGATGTTGCTTATCGCGGCTACGGAATTTTGGACCAAAATGGGAAAATCGTTTTCAAAAAAGTAAATGATCATTGGGGAGAACAGATCGAACAAACTGTTCAAGATATTGAGAAGGAATATAAAAAAATTAAACAATAAAATATAGCCAGTCCTGAGTATAACAAATACTAAGGGACTGGCTATAATTTTTGTTATCGAAAAAACTTTATGATTGCAACAAACCTCACAATCTAAATTCCATCCCATCCTCCGCTATATGAAAACCTCTATCCTCAATTTGCCTTCGAATTTGACGATCAGAGTCAATAACAGGGTTCGAATGATTAAGATGGGTAAAATATATTTCCTTTTCTCCAACTAAATCTTGAAGCCTTTCCATTGTTTCTGTCATGAGAGGGTGGGGAATTTCTCGGAAATCCCGGCCAATTTTTTCAAGGTCTTTCGGTGAATGAAAGGTCCCATCAAGCAGGCAGATGTCAACCTCTTGGCAAGCATTGTATATATCTTGGTCCCATTCATTCCAGCGGTCGATATCTGGAATGTAGAGGACTTTTTTATTCGGTCCGCTAATCACAAATGCAAAAGTCTCAGAGAATTCATTTCGATGCGGAACATCCATTGGAATAATTGAAACTTGCTGAGATATGGGAAGTGACTGTCGATTCCTAATTTCATGCGTTACGATGTTCTTTAGCTTAGTTAATTGACTCCATGGCGCCTGTTCATTTAGCAGCTGATTCATTTTTTGACCTGCAAACACAGGAGTTCCAGCAGCACCAATTGCTTCACGCCCCAAAAAGAGTAACCCCGGATAATGACCTAAATGGGCATGCGTTAAAAAGATGCTATCCATAAGCTGGCCCTGCAAGCTGTATTTTAATTGCAGATTTACCATCTGTTCTTTTAAATCAGGAGTCGCATCAATCAAATGCCATTTTCGCTCATTCGGAAGAACGATGGCCAATGAGGCGGCAAGGCGCCGAACCTTAGGATTATTAATCGCCTCTGTACAATTTTCACAAAAACAATTTGGATGTGGCAGTCCAGCATCTTGTGCCGTTCCTAATACATGTAAAATCACTTCGCTCATTGAAAAATTTCTCCTCTATCTTTTAATAGCTATTGTATCTTCTTCATGATAATTCTTCTTTGAAATCGTCCAGCCAGTGAAGCCTAATAGGATATTGATAAGCGGGACTAGGAAAACAAAGAAAGCGTACGGTATAAATTCGCCAGGGGAAACGCCAAGGATACTCATTGCAAATACAGCAGGGACACTCCATGGTACGAGGTTAATCCCAACCGTTCCAGCCGCTTCTACACATCTTGAAAGGTTTTTCGTATCTATTCCCATTTCTTTATATTTTTTTACAAAGGTTCTGGCTGGTAAAATAATCGCCAAAAATTGAGCACCACTTGCAAAGGCTACTACAAAAGTAGAAAGAATCGTTGAGCTAATTAAGGTTCCTGCAGATTTGACCTTCGCCATCATTTTTCGAGTTAATATTTCAAAGGATCCTGTATCTTCTAATATACCTCCAAGTGCAGTCGCGATGATTAATAAAGCAATTGTACCAAGCATTGACATCATGCCGCCGTTATTTAACAAGGAATCTAATGCTGCAACACCAGAATCAGCGGAATATCCGTTTGTCATGACTTGGATAATGGAAGATACGGATGCTCCTTGGACAAAGACGGCAAGCACACCACCTAAAAGACTAACACTCATTAACGCAGGGATGGCTGGTATACGTAAAATCATTAGGATGATTGTTAGTACTGGCATCAGCAATAATAGCGGATGAATGAAAAATACATCATTTAGACCAACCTTGATCGTATCAATGACATTTGCATCCGCCCCAACACTTGTCGCTCCGGAATTACTAACAATCCAATACATTAAGATGGACAAAAAATATGCAGGGAGCGTGTCCCAAAGCATATGCTTAATATGGCTAAATAAATCTGTGTCAGCCATGGCAGGTGCAATATTTGTAGTGTCAGAAACGGGAGATAATTTGTCTCCAAAATAAGCTCCTGAAATCACTGCTCCAGCAACAAGACCCGGGGGAAATCCAAGTCCTTCCCCAATCACCATAAAAGCAAGGCCGATGGTTGCAATAGATATGAAGGAGCTTCCTAATGTTACTGACACAATACCAGTAACAAGTGCTACAATAGGGACGAATAATTCTGGTTTTATGATGGATAGACCATAGTAGATGATTGTTGGGATGACACCGCTTGCGATCCATGAGCCAACAATCATGCCAATAATAAGCAAAATAAATACAGCTGGTAAAGCTCTAGCAACTCCTTGAACCATCATATTTTGGATTTCATCCCAGCTCCAGCCGCAAACCTTCGCTACGATTGCAGCTAGGATAACCCCAATCATTAATGGGATATGCATACCTGCTTTCCAAATAAATATCGATAAAGCTGCAGAAATGATTAATGCAAGTATTGGAATGACAGACATCCCAATGCTAAGTTCCTTTTTCATATTATATTCTCCTTCTCTAAGCAAAAAAACAAAAAAAGCCCCATCCCCAAAAGGGACGGAAGCTCCGCGGTACCACCCTAGTTAGCAGATTACTCTGCTCTCTTATTAGATAACGGCCAAAACCGGAAAAACAGCTCCCTAACTGTATTTCACTATACACCTTGCCTGATTTTCACCACCATCAAGTCTCTGTCTTTCAAGAGTGTATGAGCTACTTAAATAGTTCAACGCTTTTGTGCTTTTATGCTTTTGTGTAATCAAGTATAGTACTATCATATTATTAAATTCCTTTATCAGTCAATGATTTTCTAATGAGTTTTAATTTAGAAGAGGTATTAAATTTNNAATTAGAGGGTATTACATATTCATATAGAAGTATTAATAGTATGGAATGATTGCTTAATAAATTCGATTAGGGGGATGCACATGCGTAACAAAGAAATGCTGCTTATACCGGGACCGACACCTGTTGTCGATTCCATTTATGATGCACTTGCAGAGGAAACAAGAAGTCATACGGATCATAGGTTTACAGCTATATACCGAAGTGCTATTGAGAAGACAAGGGAAATGCTAAACAGTGATGGAGAAGTATTTGTAATCTCAGGGTCCGGGACACTTGCAATGGAAATGGCTCTCGTTAATACGGTAGAAGCCGGAGAAAAGATTCTTGTCATTAGTCAAGGCTTTTTCGGAGATCGCTTTATCAAAATTGCCGACGCATTCGGGATTGAAGCCGAGGTTATTCAATCAGAATGGGGAAAACGGGTTGATCCCGATGAAGTTAAGGAAAAGCTTGCGTCCGGAAATTTCAAGGCTGTTACGATTACACATGCCGATACATCCACAGGTGTTTCAGCAGATTTAAATACTTTAGTACCGATTATTAAGAGCCATGGTGCCCTAATCATCCTTGATGGTGTTTGTGCTACAGCTGCAATGGAAGAGGATATGAGCAAGTCTTATGGGGATGAAAATGCGAAGATTGATGTTGTTTTATCAGGCTCCCAAAAAGCAATCGGTGTACCGCCGGGAATCGCAATTGTTGCCTTTAATAAAACGGCATTGGTTGCACGAGAACAAATAAAGCGTGTGCCTGCGTACTATTGTGATATTAACAATTGGATTCCAATTATGAATGACCCTTCCAAATATTTTGCTACTCCGCCAGTCAATTTAATCTATGCCTATGAAGAAGGGATGAAGCTCGTATTAGCTGAAGGGATGGAAAATCGCTATAAACGTCATAAAGCGTTTGGGAAAGCGGTTCGAGCTGCTCTTGCCGTATACGGGATGAAAGCTATAGCGGACGAGGCGGTTGCGGCTGATACATTAAGCTGTATTCTTTATCCAGATGGCATGGATGATGCTGCTTTCCGGACTGCCCTAGCTGAAAAAGGACTAATTGTGGCAGGAGCTCTTGCTCATTTGGCTGGCAAAGCATTCCGGATCGGCCATATGGGAAATACAACCGATCAGATGCTTGAAAAAGCAGTCGTTTTAATTGGAGAGACGCTGATAGAACAAGGATTTGAGGCCGACACAGTAAAAGCTGTGATGCGTTTTAGAGAGTTGGCGACACCTGTCCGTTAAAAACAAGAAAGCCTTGCAAGCGTATACCTTGCAAGGCTTTTTTTTCTTAATAATATTATCCGCTAAAAGCTTGTTCACGGGCTCTGGCTACAAAATAGAGGTAAAGAATGATAGAAAAAAGTACGGAGACAGCTGCTACCATATAAATCGCACTATATCCAAACCAGTGGCCAATCTGGCCGAAAGCTATGGCTCCAATTCCCACACCTAAATCAAAAAATGAGAAAAAGGTTGCGTTGGCCATACCTCTCCGATGAAGAGGAGCTTCCTTTACTGACCATGCCTGCAAGGCAGGCTGAACGGTGCCAAAACCTAAGCCATAAAGAATAGCTGCTATGTAGAGAATCAAACTACCCGGCAGCCATGAAAGTAATCCCATCGAAATTAATATAAGAATAGCCCCTGGGATAAAAACGGCCTTATGTCCCTTTTGATCATAAATTTTTCCAGCAAATGTCCGTGATAACAATAAAGCAAATGCATAAAGCAGAAAGTACCATTGGATTCCTTCGACCCCTTTTTGCGCGGAATAAAGGGGCAGGAAGGTGGCGATTCCTCCAAAAGTTACTGTTAAAAAGAATAACAGTACTGAAGGTGGAAGTGCACTTTTCTCATAGAAATCCCACTTTTTATGAGGCTGCTGCACAGCTGCGGGATCAACTTGTTTATAGCGAATTTTCAACGATAGAATGAAGGCCATTAATCCAAGGAGTGAGCAAATTATAAATAACATCTTAAAAGAAATAGTGCCTGTTAGGGCAAGACCTAGAGTGGGTCCAAGTGCTAATGCGATATTGCCTGAAAGTCCATAATATCCCATTCCTTCTCCGCGCCTTCTTGGGGGGATTAGGTCAGTCGCGATCGTTCCAGAAGCAGTTGTGGAAAAGCCCCAGCCAACTCCTTGAACAATTCTAATAAAGAAAAGAAAAAATAAACTTTGGACAAAACCGAATGATCCTACTGAGATCACAAATATCCCCAGCCCAAATAAGTAAACAAAACGCCTGCCCCTTGATTCTAATGCATGCCCGGCAAAAGGACGAAGAAGTAAAGAGGAGAATGTGAAAATTCCTACTACTATGCCG
>NZ_JBALOW010000064.1:0-11929 GCF_036965085.1 Bacillus sp. JJ1532 | reverse complement strand
ATGATTATTTATTATATTTAGGGCCACTAAGTATAATGTCCATTGTACATAAGATTGGATGAGATTTCTATTTAAAAGGTCTGCCTTAGTTTTATCCACCGGAAGGGAATTATTCTTTGTTTTATTACAGGTTCACAGTCTATAACACTTTTTGAGATTCACATTATACTATGAAAAAAACACAGCAACTAAAAGCTGTGTCAGTCTGTTTCTTCATTGCTTTCCATCTCCGATAATTTATCCAACATTGAAATTGCATCCACAAGATGATTATTAAAAATCTGCCTTGCCACCTGAAGCAATTCGATAATCATTGGATCTCTTAATGAATAAATCACCCGATTTCCATCCTTTGTACCAGTTACAATATTTTTTGATCGTAACACTGTTAGCTGCTGGGATACAGCAGAACCTTCACTTCCAACGATTGATTGAATTTCATTTACACTTTTGTCTCCATCTGAGAGAATCTCAAGAATTCGTATTCTAAGCGGATGGGCTAAAGCTTTAAAGAAATCTGCTTTGAATTTTTGCATTTCAAGGTTCATTTGAATAACCCCTCTTTATTTAGTGCAGTTTTATGAAGTAAATGCCTTTTTACCCGTTTGCGCCTTGGAGGATAGCGCAGTGCATTCCTTAAAGGAAAAGTGTTTGCAGCCTAGGCATTTCTCTCTATTTAATTCTTGTAACGCATAATCAATCGCTTCGCCTGTATGTTCGAAGAAATGATCTTCTCTAATTGCATCGAATAAGCCAGTCTTTTGCATCATTTTCATCGGCTGTGGCCTTAATCCGGAGATTAAGACAGTGCCATGCTTGGAAAAGTCCTTAATAATGTTAGCTAAAGAAGCCTCTCCCGTAGTATCCATAAATGGAACCTTTGACATTCTTAGAAGCAACACCTTTGGTTTATAATTGATGGTGCTCATTATGGTCTGTGAAAAGGTTTGCGCCGCGCCAAAGAATAAAGGACCTTCAATATGTAAATACTTATTTGCGGACAATCATTAGTATCTGTGACCATATGGGTTCGTACCTTTTCGTGCTTGTTCTTATGATCTGGCAATGCTTTAGCAGTGACCATTATGTCACTCATTCGTTTCGTAAATAGAATGACGGCTAATAATAACCCGACCTCAACTGCTACCGTTAAATTTATAAATACGGTTAATAGAAAGGTGACAGACAGGACGAGGGAATCTTCTGTTTTTGTCTTAAGTACATGATAGAATACATGTCTTTCACTCATATTCCAGGCAACAACCATTAATATCGGCGCCATACTGGCCAACGGAATGCTTGAAGCATACCGAGCAAAGAGTACTAGTATTAATAATACCATGAACCCATGGATGATCCCAGAGAAAGGGGATACTGCTCCATTTTTTATATTGGTAGCTGTACGGGCAATTGCGCCTGTTGCCGGTATCCCTCCGAATAATGGAGTAATGATATTGGCCACACCCTGACCGACAAGCTCACGATTACTGTGATGTTTGCTGTTCGTCATCCCATCCGCTACAACGGCTGAGAGCAAGGATTCAATCGCACCAAGGATGGCAATGACAAAAGCAGGTCTAATAAGCTGAACGATTTTGTCCAAAGTAATGTCCGGAAGGGAAAACTGTGGTAAAGTACTTGGAATATCCCCATACGTAGATCCGATTGTAGCAACTTCTCCAGGATAAAAGATGGAGGCAACAATCGTTGATAAAAGCAACCCAATTAAAGGGCCTGGGACTCTCGGAAATAGTTTAGGTGTGAGAATAATAATTATTAAGCAAATGCCAGCGGTTAACACACTAAAGATATTAATCGTTTGAAGATGACTAAAAATCTCTACAATATTTTCGTGAAATAACTCATGCTGCTTAACGCCCTGTAGTCCAAGAAAATTGGCGATTTGCCCTGTGAAAATAATGACAGCAATTCCCGATGTAAATCCGATCGTAACAGGTCTTGGAATGAATTTAATTAATGCCCCTAACCGAAATACACCCATTAAACAGAGGATAATTCCCGCCAAAAATCCTGCAATAAGAAGGTTTTCATAGCCATAGGTAATAACAACTCCGAATAAGATCGGGATAAAAGCCCCGGTTGGACCGCCAATTTGGTATTTTGATCCACCAATTACGGAAATTAAGATTCCCGCAATAATAGTTGTATAGATTCCATACTCAGGCTTGACTCCTGATGCAATAGCAAATGCCATGCCTAGAGGGATGGCAATAACACCTACAACTAATCCAGACAAAAGATCCTTTTGGAAGCCTTGTAGAGAATACCCTTTATATCTGCCAGTGAAAAACCATTTTTCTTGCTTCATATTACCCCTTCTTTATTTTTAGTATCTTAATATATTAGTATGTTTGATTATTTGAATATACTATAATATGAATATATACCTAATCCTTTATCCTGTCAAAGTAAGTTTTATTAAATAGTTACTGTTGGAAAGAAAATCAAAAAATTTCAGCTTTATATGAGAATGAGTGTTAAAATAGTAAATATTTGATAATTCAGTATTTTCTATATCCTATTCACAATGGTAATTAGCTTATAAGCAATAATTCCGGAGTTACACCTTGTCATACTTTACATAGTTTGAGCGTTTAATGAAGTATAGGAAAAAGCAGGGGGAGAGTGCAGGATGGAAAATTACGAGTTTTTTAGAGCGCCGCAAACCATTATCTATGGTCAAAAATCTTTCGAAAAAGTAGGGCAAGAAGCTTCATCAAGAGGGAAAAGGGCATTAATTGTCAGCGATAAAATCATGGATCGGTTAGGTTACGTTCATCAATGCCAAGAATATTTACAGGATCGTGGTGTTGAAAGCTCCATTTATCTTGGTGTTGACTCGGAGCCAACTGATCAATATGTAGCAGAGTCACTTGAGATTTTTAAGAAAGAAAATTGTGATCTC
Source organism: Bacillus sp. JJ1532 (assembly GCF_036965085.1). Lineage (NCBI taxonomy): Bacteria > Bacillati > Bacillota > Bacilli > Caryophanales > Bacillaceae > Bacillus > Bacillus sp. JJ1532. The sequence continues at coordinate 9,003 of NZ_JBALOW010000064.1, read as the reverse complement.
GTTATTTCAGTAGGAGGCGGCAGCTGTATAGATACCGCAAAAGCAATAGCCGTACTTGCTGTTAATAGTGGTTATATCGGCGATTATATGGGAGGGAAGAAAATAGCGAGTCAGCCTCCTATCCCACATATCGCCATTCCTACGACAGCCGGAACCGGTTCCGAGGCAACTGATGCGACAGTTATTACAAATTCATCTAACCAAGTCAAAATGATGATTAAGCAGCCTGCCTTTATGCCATTAATAGCGATTGTCGATCCACTTTTGACATTATCATCCCCGAAGCATGTTACAGCAGCAACAGGCATTGATGCACTAAGCCATGCAGTTGAGGCTTATCTTTCAAAGAAGGCACATCCAATGACAGATACAATTGCGTTGTCCGCAATGAAATTAATCGTTGAAAATATCCAAATAGCTTATTCGGACGGGAACAACATTAAGGCACGTGGAGCAATGTCTCTTGGGTCCCTTCAGGCAGGAATGGCTTTCAGCAATTCATCTGTCTGTCTCGTTCATGGAATGTCTAGACCAATTGGGGCGTTATTCCATGTTCCGCATGGGTATTCAAATGCGATGCTTCTCCCTGCTGTATTGGAATTTAGCAAGGATTCCTGTATTGATCGATTAGCAGATTTAGGGAGAATTTTTGCAAAGGGAAGAAAGGTATTTTCTAATGCAGAGGCTGCAGATCTTGCCGTAGAATCTGTTAAAAAGCTTTGTCAAACCTTACATATTCCCAATTTAAAAGGGTGGGGAATAGATGAAAAAGAATTTCAATTAGCTATAAGCAAAATGGCCAAAGACGCCATGGAAAGCGGAAGCCCGGCAAATAACCCAAAGGTCCCGACAATACAGGAGTTGGAAGAACTCTACATGGATTGCTTTCATTATAATTTTTTCCTAAAAAAGGAAGCCCACAACGACTAGAATACTAGAAAATTTTATTAATGGTGAAAGAGTCGAAGCTAACCTGGAACAAAAACAATCTCGTAACAGAAAAAGGTTCCCATATCGTCTAATGTAGGTGTAGAAGCAAACTGTACGAGAAGGAAGATGATGACGGCCCTGGTAGGCGAAACGGGGGCTAATATGATACGCTAGTAAGAAATAAGGTTTTGTACTAGAAAGGAGTCTTTATCATGGACACATTTATGAAGAAAGCCATTCAATTAGCTTTGGATAATGTTAAACAGGGCGGCCAGCCGTTTGGTGCTGTATTGGTAAGAGACAATGAAGTTATTTCTGATGGAGTAAATGAACTTCATATTCATTTTGATATAAGTGGACATGCAGAATTATTGGCGATTAGAAGGGCGCAAGCAAAGCTTCAAAAATTGGACTTGAGTGATTGCACCATATATGCGAGCGGTGAACCATGTTCGATGTGCTTAACCGCAATTTATTTTGCCGGTATTAAGACTGTTTATTATGCAGCCTCAGTAGATGACGCAGAAAAGGCTGGCCTTGGAAAATCAAAAATGATCTATCTTGATCTTGCTAAAGAACGAAATGAACGAGAAATCAACATCATTCATATGCCTAATGATGAATCCATTGCAGATCCAATGAAGCAATGGGAGGAAATCCAAAAGTAGTAGACGAAAAATAAATAAAATAGGAAGGAGCGGTTACTTAACGTAAAAGTCCGCTCCTTTTATCAATTCTATGAAGAAGAAACAGTAAGATTTCTAGACGAGCAGGGATTAATGTTATCGTTATAGAGGGATTCCGGCAAAAACCCTAACATAGAAATGTCCAATGTAAGGGTTTTGTAGAAGGTTTGGCAAAAACCCAAACATTGAAGCGTGCAATGTTAGGGTTTTGAACAGAACTGCTCCAATACCCTAACATAGGTATAAAAAAAGGAACTAATCGCAAAATTAGTTCCTCCGAAATTATCGATTATTCACTCACAGGTTCCGATGCAGAATTTCTTTTACCAGTCGGAATGACTAAGTTTATTATGACAGTAGCAAGTGCGCCAACTGTAATTCCAGAAGATAAAATATATGTTGCCCATTCAGGTGCACTGTATAACACATCTTTTGGCAAAACAGTTACTGCGATCGTTAAAAGAATTGGGATCCCAATGACCATCATATTACGGTCATCTATGATGATTGGTTGAATGACCTTCATGCCATTTGTCACAATCGCGACACAAACGATACCAAAGATACCGTTAATTACAGGCTCAGGGATACAAGTGATAGCAGTAGAAAGCTTTGGAACTAGGCCTAAACAGACAAGGATAAGTCCACTAGCCATAATCGCTAATCTGCTGGCAACTCCAGTAATTGCAAGAAGTCCTGCATTAGATGAATAACCAGTCATTGGCGTGCTTCCAAATAGGGCACCAACAAAACATCCAAGACCTTCACCAACAGAAGCTCGGTTTAAACGCTTCTCATCAAGCTCTTTTCCTGTCACGGTAGAAACAACAAACCACGTTCCAGTCGTTTCGATTAAAATAATAAAATAAACTAAAACCATTGTAATAATAGCACTTACATTAAAAATCGGCTTACCAAAAGGAAGAAATGATGGCAATGAGAACCAAGCGGCTTCCTTAACAGGGGAGAAATCAACGCTTCCGAATAAGCTTGCTGTAAGCGTTCCTGCAACTATGGCAATTAAAACAGAAATCAATCGGAAAAAAGTTCCAATTCCATTCATTTTACGGCCAAGAAGCATACAAATGATCAGTACGCCTGCAGAAACTGCAGCAATGATAATGTTGTCACCTACATTGCCTGGTGCAATATAGATATTATTCATTCCTACTGGCATTAAGGCAATCCCAACAATGATAATAACGGTTCCCCCGACAAGAGGAGGAATGATTCTTTTGACTACCTTTGCAAACCATTTCAATGGATATCCTAGAAGTGCAATGATCAGTGCCCCTGGAATAAGACTTCCCGCAATAGCTCCTAATCCAAGCTTTCCCCCAATAGCTGCAATGGCTCCAATTGGTACATAGGAAGGACCCTGTACGACTGGCAGCTTAATTCCTGCACCTGTCTGAATTAAAGTAGCAAGCCCTGTTGCTAGAAAGCACATTTGAATAAAGAAAGACGTATTTTCAGTTCCTAAAGATAAAAGGCCAGCAATGATGATTGGTGCAATATACAAATCCATAGCTAACACGTGCTGTGCTCCAAGTAGGAGTGCCTTTCCATAACTAATTTTATCATCTACTCCAATGATAATCCCATTATTTGGTTTCCCTTCCAAAACGGTATTCCTCCTTGATATTCGCGTTTTTAACCTTTTCAACTGGATTATATTAAAAAAAAAAGCGTTTGTATATAAAAAACGAACATTTTTTTGAAGAATATTAAATTTGTTCGTGTTTTTAGTTGACCAATGATAATAATCTTATTACAATGAAAATAGAAAATACGTAAATAAAGGGGACTAACATGATACAAGATCAAGTGTTGCTAGAAGATTGGATTGTTGCCTGTCGTTCTGTTGATGTGAAGAATACGCCTATTCAAGTAATTGTGATGGGAGAGCGGCTCGTTATTTTTAGAAATAGTGAAGGAGTCCATGCATTTAAAGATTTATGTATTCATAGAGGAGCAGCCTTATCATTAGGGGAAGTTAAGAATGATTGTCTTGTATGTCCTTACCATGCCTGGGAGTTTCATCATGATGGGGATTGTGTTAAGATTCCTCAGCTTCCGGAAGGCAGATCGATCCCTAAGAAGGCAAAGGCAACGACTTATGGTTGTACCGAAAAATATGGATTTATTTGGGTGAACTTAGCTAATAACAATCCTGATTTCTTCTATTATAAAGAAATGGAAACAACAGCTTACCACAATGTCATTTGGGGACCGCAGGAAGTAAATGCCAAGCCACCGCGTATCGTTGAAAACTTCTTGGATGTTGGCCATTTGGCAGTCGTCCATCAAGGGTTCCTTGGAGACGAATCTCATCGTGAAATTATCGATTATTCCGTAAATAAAGAGGGAAATCGAATATACTCAGACGAAATTGCCATTTATCAGCCTGATCCAGATGGTTCTGGAAATCCGAAATATGTCTATTACACATATGAAATTATTCGTCCTTTAACCGTTCTATTCACTAAGAAGGATCGTGAAAATGGGACACATATGACGATTTTATTAACCATCCGTCCGGAAACAGAAGATAAATCTGTAGCTTATGGAATTCTTTCATTCGACTACGAAACGGGATTATCAGATGAAGAAATTATTAAGTTCCAGGATGAAATTTTTGCTCAGGACAAGCCAGTAGTTGAGAATCAAAAGCCAGAAGAACTGCCGCTTGATTTACAAGTTGAGCTATCACTAGTAAGTGATAGAATGAGTATTGCGTATCGACAATATTTGAAGGAACTAGGAGTAATCCACGGAACCAATTGAGATATTATGATTGCCACGGCTAATGAGGCTTGTATAAGGTGCCTGGCTCCACACTAAAACTAACATCTAGAGTCTACCTCATTAATTAGACACTAGATGTTGTTGTATCGTGGCGCCTGGCACCTTTGCCTTATATTATTAAGCCATAAATGGATCCAACAATTGTTCCGCCTATTAACAAGAAAACCCCGAATGCTCCTAGTTTATTCTTTTCTTTCCAAAGTGAAATACAAAAGCCAAGTGAATAGAGGAGGATAAGCACTAAGGTTATCCATAAGAAAATAAAAATGTTCAATTTAATCCCTCACTTTATGAAGACTTGGCAATTTACTTTGTCTCCCATATTCAATAATTTTTACTTTAACCGTAACTTTTACATCCATATTTGGATAGGCTTCCATCCAGTTAAATTTATGATAATCTTTAAGATTCGAAAATTCCTTTCTCGCGTTTAATGACCATCCAAACGGTTCTCCTTTGAATTCCTCCTGTGTCTTTCTGACAAATTTATTTATTCTCCCTTCAAATTGATCTTCAATATGTTTTTTTAATTTCTCTAGGTTCTCTTTGTTGGAATTGTAATTTACCATACTATGATCTGATAATACATCGATCATAAGCGGCAAAGTTACGTGGATCGTGCCATTCCTGTCAAATAAATTCATTTGAATATCGGCTTGCTTTTGCTGGGAGATTCTTAACCCCATGCTATAATTTTTATTAAATGGGTCTGGAACCGAAGCAAGCATATCTGTCGCATGATCAACATTATTTAATAGGTAGGATATACGTGTTTCCTCTCCTGTCAGCTTTCCAATCATTTTCCCTTCTTTAAATACAGCTGATCCTAAAAACTCAGTTTTGTTCGTTTTTCCTCGAGGCTTGAATTGCCCGGCAAAAATATTATCCTCATTCCTCATTTCATTAATTTCATCTTTATCGGGTTCTGTTGTCGCGTAAATACCTAAAAAGAGATCGGCATCAGCCTCAGTTATTCTTAAATACGTATGCAGTTGAGAAAAAGGAATGAGACCAGTTTCATTTCCGCGATTAATAATATTTTCAAAATATTTATGTACCCTAGTTTCAAGCCTTGGCTTATTATTTTCCATAAATTTATGGGCATCTTCTTTTGTGAAAACTAAGAAATTATCTCTTCGAATGTCTTTTAGTTTTATGGCATCGTACATCCATCTAATAAAATCTTTATCCCTTGCAAGCTTCTCAGAAACAATAATAATTCTGATCATATCAAAGGAAATTTCCCTTGCCACAATGGTATTTGCAAAGCTTTCAGGTGTAATGATATCCTTTGTTTTAAAGGAAAAAATTTCTGTTGGAGGTTCTGACGGGGAACCACCCATCTGAACCGAGCCTACCTCGGGATTTATAATCAAAAAGGAAATTTCTATCCCTTGATCTTCAGCCTTATCAAATCCAATCGCAAGAACATAATCTCTTCGATCAATTTCCTTCTGATCCCAACATCCGCTTAGAAGTACGATGATAATCAAAGGACAGAGAAGTTTAATTTGAGACGTTTTCATTGTTTTTTACTCCTTTTATCCTTCCAAATATCCAAATCACAAAGGGGAAGATGAGAAAAATCGGTGTCGTTATATAGATCAATTTCTCTCGTAAATGGATAAGAGTAAAAGAGGGGCTTTCCGGAATCAGCCCAAGCACTACTGCTAATGTTGCCATGACTGGAATAAGATAGTTGAATTTTTTGATTCTAAAAATATAACTAAATAATAGAGCGTTTAAATATAAATAAACCGTAAATCGGAGAAAGGCAGCGACAAGCCAAAATGGAAAAAAGAAGGTTTCAACATTTATTAAAAACCCAATTTCAAAATAACGAATAGCTTCATGAAAAGGATAATTCATCATCTTCACACCAATATAATCAAACAGCATGACATAGCCCATAATGGCAACAGACAATTCAATTGTTACGAATGAAAGGCCTATCCAAATCCCTTTTTTATAACTTTTTTTCTCAGAGATTAACGGGAATAGGAGAGCCAAATAAAATAAATCTACATAAATGGATGAATGCGTTACGCTTTGTTTTATTACTTCCCACTTACCTGGTCCGAAGATTGGAAATATAAAGCTTGATTCACCTTGTACAAAAAGGAGCAATAAGACTACTAGAAGGGCGATTTTTATATAAATAAGAAGAGCCCATGTAACCGATCCGATATGCTTTATTCCTTTTTTCGCTCCGTAGGCACATAAGGCCATGGACAAGGCATAGATGACAATAAAAGGTGTTTTTGTAAAATACATCGTTGAAATGAGATTTCCATAAGTGGCAGAGTCGATGGTCAGGGCACTGAAAAAAATCGCAAATAAAATAAATAGAATGATAAATCCGAGATATTTTCCAAATAAATTAAGAATGATTTCAGCCAAGTTTTTATTTCCATATAAGTCAAGTGTTTTATGAAGCAGGAATAATGGAAAAATGGAAACTGCCCCAATAATTATAGGGGCGATCCAAGTTGCAGTTTCTAAATGTTTAAATAAAATCGTAGGTGTGTCATCCCCAAGCTTCGTACCTACGATGATGACTATAATGGCATAAAATTCTCTAATCCCCATTTGTCCCTTTAATTGATCCATTAACATTCTCCTAGTTTTTTTTCATATCCTTAGGCTTTAAATATCCTGGTCTGAACACTTCGTCTTGCAGCAGCCTTCGGAAAAGAGTGTCATTTGATGAGAAATATCTCGGAGTGAACGGTGCTAAATATGGAACACCAAAGGACTTTAATGAGACTAAATAAAACATTCCTATCACAAAACCAGCTGTCATCCCATAAATACCGAATAAAGCCGCAGTCATAATAAAAAAGTAGCGGCTTAAACGGATAGAATAATCCATATTAACATCACCTAGAATAAAAGAACAAAGTCCCGCTAGTGCAACAACAATAACAACAATCGGACTAACGATATTTGCCTGTACGGCAGCCTGTCCTAGTATTAGGGCTCCGACAATTCCAATTGTTGGTCCAATTGGGGCTGGAACCCTTAACCCGGCTTCACGTATAAGATCAAAGGCAATTTCCATCAGAAATACTTCGACAAACGCGGGAAAGGGAACCCTTTCTCTCGTAGCGGCAATTGCTAATAATAAATCGTGCGGTATCATTTCCGCATGAAAGGATGTCATTGCCACATAGATTGCTGACATGAAAAGTGTGATAAAAATTGCCATCATCCGCATTAATCTAGTGAAATTAGCAGGAATAAATCGCATATAATGATCTTCAGCTGTATGATAAAATGACCAAAAGGTAGCCGGAACAACAAGGGCAGCTGGAGAATTATCCATAATTAGAATAATATAGCCGTTATCAATATATGAAACAGCGCGATCCGGCCTTTCTGTATATAATACTGTAGGAAATAATGAAGTTTTTCGATCCTCAATATACTGCTCTAATAGGGCAATATTATGAATTGAATCCACATCAAGCTTAGCTAATTTTTCCCTGATATTAAGAAGTAATGTTTCATTTGTTAAATCCTTGAGATAGACAATGCTAACTTGATTTCTCGCTCTTTTTGAAATAACAGATGTTTCAAAAATGAGGTTTTCATTTTTAATTCTCTTTCTAATTAAAGAAACATTAACATTGAGCTTTTCAGCAAAGCCTTCTTTGGATCCTTTTAAAGTTAATTCATTCTCTGGCTTATCAATTTGCCGGATAGCCATTGCATCAGCAGTCATGCCATAGGCAAATGGAAAGCCCTCAACGATGAGGATGAGGCCTCCATCATTAATTTTGTCAATAGCATCTTGTATCATCTGAATCTTAACGAGCGATTGAAATTCTATTAAATCTTCAATTTCTTTTTCCGAATTTTCATTTGTCAGCAATGGTGAAAGTAAATGTTCTTCAATAATTTTGTAATCGGAAATGGAATTAATCGCAATGGTAGCAGCTTTGATATTCAAACCGCCAATATTAATGGTACGAATAATCACGTCTTTATTTAAGGGAATAGAATAGATATGATTAAAAATGTCGATCATTTTTTCTAAGTTTGGACTTATCGATTGCTTCTTCAGTTCAATATCTTTGGCATTCGACATTTCATTAAACTGGGTATTTATCTTTTTATGTTCAAGCAGTTTTTTAATAAGTCCACCAATCATATTGGTTCCCTCCCTCTATATAAATTTTCCAATTTACATGGAAATTATGTACTATTTAAGCTGTGGAAGATCCAGAAGGCTGGTAATGGACTATTAACCCATTTTTGTCATTCATTTGGGGTTAATACATTCGCATATTTTCGTTAAAATTGTATAGAAATTTAGTATCTGTTGGTTTTTTAGCAGGGGAAGGAGGCACTTGAAGATATGGAGTATGGTATTGGTTTATTATTAAGTATCGCCATTACAGTATTTATGGTTATAGATGCACCAAAGCATGGGAAAAGTCCGGTACTTTGGGGAATCCTAGGATTTGTTTTCGGATTATTAGGTTTAGGTATCTACCTTATAGTGACGGGTAGAAAAGTGTTAGGATGGATTATTGTTGCCTTATTTATTCTGCTTGTTATTGGAGTCATTCTATTA
>NZ_JBALOW010000063.1:18882-26535 GCF_036965085.1 Bacillus sp. JJ1532 | reverse complement strand
CATTATTAATATTTGTTTGTTCCTTAAATCTAAATTTCACTTTTCCAATTGATAAGACATACTATATTAAACAATTCGGTGTGATTGTGAAATTATCTTGAACTGGCAATCTGCAATAAATTAATTTATCTTTTCTTTACCAAAAATTAACTCAGTACATATTGTTTTTAATAAAATTTACAAAACCTTTACAAAGTTTGTATTAAAAATTAACACTACAATTTTATTCTACTATAAGACAATATACGACAAAATAGTCGCTAACATTATTATCTCGGAGGTAATTAATGCTTATTTTTAAAAAACTTAAAACGGGATTATCGTTGCTAACATTACTAGCTATATTAACAGCATGTACAAGTAATAGTGATACTGATACAAAAGCGTCAAATGGCAGTAATTCTACAGTAGCTATTTCAGGATCTACATCTGTTGGTCCGCTTGCTGAAAAATTAGCCGCGAAATATAACGAGAAAGATCATACGAAAATTGAAATAAATCAAATTGGTTCATCTGCCGGTATTACAAACGCCATCAATGGTGTATCGGAAATTGGTATGTCTTCTAGGGATCTAAAAGAAGAAGAGAAAGCTCAAGGATTGAATGAAGTCGTTATTGCTTATGACGGAATTGTAGTAGTGACTCATCCAAGCAATAAAGTAAAAAATTTAACGTTGGAACAAGTAAAACAGATTTTTACTGGTGAAGTTACGAACTGGAAAGAACTAGGCGGGGATGACATGGAAATAGTCGTTGTCTCTCGTGAGGATGGTTCAGGTTCCCGCGATGCGTTCCAGGAAATTGTTGACTATAGCTCTGGTGAATTAATTAGAAATTCCATTATCGCAAGTGGTAACGGAAATATCAAAACGACAGTTGCAAACAATAAACATGCAGTTGGCTTTATTTCATTTGAATATATTGATGATACCATTTCAACAATCGACATTAATGGGGTAGAGGCTACTGCAGAAAATGTTCTTCAACAAAAATACAGTTTGTCACGACCATTCTTGTTTGTATACAAAGATGGGAAACTAACAGAAGCTGGCCAACAATTTATTGATTTTATCTTAAGTGAAGATGGTCAACTTATTGCAGCAGAGGCAGGGGCGATACCTGTAAAGTAATAACGTAATTTTTTAAAAGTAATCTTGGAGGAAAACTAAGTGTCTATCCTAACAAAGCACAATGCAGAAATCGGTAAGGCAAATAAAAGGAAGTATATGTTAGAGAAGGTATCTGCAAGAGTGTTCTTGACTTGTGCACTTCTTTCAGTCATCACATTATTGTTAATTATTGGATTTGTTTTTTATAAAGGCTCACATCCATTTGTAGCTGGGGGCTATAGCTTTTTGGAGTTTATTTTAGGGTCGGATTGGGTACCAAGTGAAGAGAAATTCGGTATATTTCCAATGATTGTTGCATCCATTTTTGCAACCATTGGGGCATTAGTTATCGGAGTTCCTATAGGGTTATTTACAGCGATTTTTCTAGCAGAGATAGCCTCAAAAAAAGTAGCAAAAATCATTTCACCTGCGATTCAGCTGTTAGCAGGTATCCCATCTGTTTTGTACGGTGTTTTTGGACTTGCGATCATCGTTCCATTTTTGCAAAATTCTTTAGGCTTAGTAAAAGGACAAAGCTTATTAGCAGTTATTCTTGTACTAGCAATCATGATGCTGCCAACCATTGTGACAGTGGCAGAAACAGCGATTCGTGCTGTGCCAAACACATACCGCGAAGGGTCACTAGCTCTTGGCGTGTCACATATTGGAACCATTTTCAAAGTAATTGTACCAGCAGCTAAATCAGGGATTATGACGGCAATTGTATTAGGTTTAGGTCGAGCAATCGGAGAAACGATGGCTGTTATATTAGTGGCTGGCAATAGTTTAATCGTACCAACTAGCCTAACTGATAGTGTTCGTCCACTAACGACAAATATTGCGCTAGAAATGGGCTATGCAGCTGGCACTCATCAAGAAATGCTGTTTGCAACAGGAATTGTTTTATTCTCCTTTATATTAATTTTGAATTTTGTATTAGCGAAAATTAGTTCGAAGGGCGGTAAATAAGGTGAGAGTATTGAAAGATAATTTGCTGCGTGGATTTTTATGGCTTTCAGCTCTGCTTTCTCTTGCAGTCCTCCTCATGATTGTTGGATATATCTTTTATAAAGGGATGAATTTGATAAGCTTCGATTTCATCTTTGGAGATTATTCCCCAACTGGAGGCGGCGGCATTTGGCCAATGGTTGTTACAACGATTTACACAGTCGTTATTTCCTTAATCATAGCCACTCCAATCGGGATATTAGCAGCCGTTTATTTACAAGAATATGCGAAACAGGGACGGTTAGTTCGAATCATACGCTTTGCAACAGAAAGTTTAACAGGTATTCCCTCGATTATTTATGGTTTGTTTGGAGCAGTATTCTTTGTAACGACATTAAAATTAGGAATGTCCATTATTGCCGCTTCATTAACATTAACGATAATTGTATTACCTGTTATTATACGAACAACAGAAGAGTCCTTAAAAACAGTTCCCGGGTCGTATCGTGAAGGTTCATTAGCTCTTGGAACAACAAAGTTACAAACATTATATAAAGTGATCTTGCCTAGTGCGATGCCAGGAATATTATCTGGTATCATTCTCTCGGTTGGACGAATTGTTGGTGAATCAGCTGCCATCTTTTTAACTGCTGGAACAGTAGCTGCCATGCCAGAAAGTATTCTTTCATCAGCTAGAACTTTAACAGTACATTCCTATTTAGTAACACAAGAGTCTGGGGACATTGAACTGGCTGCTGCAGTTGGCATTGTTCTAATCGTCATTATTTTGGCTATCAATCTTTCAGCAACATTTATATCGAAAAAATTAAACAAAGCAGACCAATAAAGTGAAACTCAATCAGTGGAGTTTTCCGATGCACAGGATGTACTAGTGCAGATGTTGCGACAGGAAGGGTACTTAGTCTGCCTTCATCCACCACTGATTGTTAGTTGAACTAATCGGGCATTTACGGACTGTTAGATCCACTACTTAGAATATTCGTTTCCCTCATCCTTTTGAAATGGGGGTCTTACAGTCCGTTAATCTGCGATAAATAAGGAGTATGTTTATGAGCACATCAGTAATGGAACGTAGCGAGAGAGCGATTAAACAAAATCAAACAGAAAAGGTAATTTCACAAATAGAGGAAGGTCCAACGAAGATTAGTGTGACGGATTTAAATTTATTTTATGGTGATAAACAAGCCCTGTTTGGAGTATCTCTAGATATTCGTGAAAAAGAGGTAACTGCTTTAATTGGTCCATCAGGCTGTGGAAAATCGACTTTTTTACGAACGTTAAATCGAATGAATGATTTAATTGACAGTGTGAAAATTAACGGTGATATTGAAATCGATCATGAAAATATTTATAAATCGAATGATGTCATCAAATTACGTACAAAAGTCGGAATGGTCTTTCAAAAACCAAATTTATTCCCAATGAGTATTTATGACAATGTTGCCTATGGTCCAAGAATGCAAGGTATTAAAAATAAAAAAGAATTAAATAATATTGTGGAAGAGAGCTTGCGCGGAGCAGCGATTTGGGACGAAGTAAAAGACCGTCTTAAAACATCCGCACTAGGTCTGTCCGGCGGTCAGCAGCAACGTGTTTGTATTGCACGTGCAATTGCGATGAAGCCTGAAGTGATTTTAATGGATGAACCTACTTCAGCCCTAGATCCAATCTCGACGTTAAAAGTAGAAGAATTAATTTCGAATATGAAGAAAGATTATACGATTGTCATCGTTACTCATAACATGCAACAAGCTGCGCGAATCTCTGATAAAACAGCGTTTTTCTTAAATGGAGAAATAGTTGAATACGATGAAACTGATAAGATTTTTTCTACACCAAAAGATCAGAGAACTGAAGATTATGTAACAGGTCGATTTGGATAATAGGGGGTAACAAATGGTTATTCGTGAGAACTTTGAGAAGAGTTTAGTGGAAATAAAGGGTAAAATCACCGAAATGGGAGAACTCTCTATTGTTGCCTTAGAAAAATCTTTTGATGCCTTAAAAACACAGGATGTAGAGATCGCTTTAAAAGTGATCGATGAAGATGCAAATATTAATGATCTAGAAATGGAAATTAATCAGTTTGTTATCTGGCTCATGGCAAAAGAACAGCCTGTTGCAAGAGATTTACGCGTCATCATAGGTGTACTCAAAATCTCATCTGAAATCGAACGTATTGCGGATTTTGCTGTAAACCTGGCTAAAGCAACCATCATGATTGGAAAACCAAATTCTTTACTGTCTATGACCGATCTAGAGCAGATGAAAGAAGTATCTATTCAGATGTTACAAAAAGCACTGCAATCTTTTATGGAAGAAAACATTGCTCTCGCTAAAGAGGTTAGTAACTTAGAGAATGAAGTTGATAAATATTATGCTGAAACATATAAAAAACTTACTAATTATCTTAGTGAACATCCAGAAGAAACTAATCAGCTTGTACAATTATTACTTGTCAATCGCTATCTTGAAAGAACAGCAGACCATATAACAAATATCGCTGAAAGCTCAGCATATTTGAATAAGGGAAAAATATATGATTTTAATTTATAAAATGAAACTGATTTAAAATCATAAGCAAGGGGAGAAAAATCGATTGTTTTTCTCCCCTTAAAAAATACACATTCCGAGTGCCTTATCTTTTTATTATTATTGCTTGGATACCTCTATCATTTTTTGAATGTATTTTTAAAAGTCTTCTTCATTTGGATAATTAGCAGATTTATCAAGTTCGATAAACTCTTTTATTTCTTTTGTTTTTAATCCCTCAAAAAAATCTTTTGTCAGATCATAGTCTGTTGACTTATTTTTTTTATTTTCATTAAAATATTAATAAGCTCCCCCTACCAAAGTTATAATACTACCCTTTTTTATTTTTTACCACATTTATCCACGAATTTGCGAAAAAATCCATTTATATATAAATTTTTCGTTATAAGAATTTATTACCTCAAATGTTCACTTGATTTAGCTAAATAATCTTTTAACTGATCGGTAGATAGAGTTTTTAATTAATCAATCCTACAAAGTTTTTACCAAGAATATATTCTTTTTGTTTATCTGGAAGTTGAAGAGAATCAATCCATCTTTTCTTTTCCGAGTAGTCATAAATATTAAATTTCTTCATTCCATATGGTCCATCGCAACCATACAGTACTTTTCGATACCCTAATGATTCTACTGCATTCTTTACAATAGATTAAGATAGTCACTTGATGTGTCAACAAATACATTTGGTTGATCCTTAACGTATTTCCATAGTTTTTCCGAAAAAGGAAGACCGGCGTGAGCATAAATTAATTTAAGTTTAGGGTATTTTTCAGGTAAATATTTATAGGAGTCCTGTTCTGAAGATAGATGAATGATCAAAGGTATGCCTTTTGACTCACACATAGCCGCAACTGGATCAAGTGCCTTAATACTATATTCATGCATGAAGGGATGGGCTTTCACCCCAATAAAACCAGGTTTATTAAGATATAAATCTATTTCTTCCACTGATTCAGAAATCATTGGATTCACTGCTACCCAGCCTAGAAACCGATCGGGAAATCTATCAATAGCAGCAGCAACAATATCATTGCTCGGCTTAGTAAAAATTCTGTATGAATTGCCATAAAGTTTGAGATAGCTATCCTTTACTAGACCGTCATAAATTTTCAGCCCTATTTGAGGTACATTTAGTATTAGAAAACGGAAAAAGCGTTGTAAATTATTTTGAAAAGTGCTTTCCAATTCAAACATTGTTTCATTCATGGGAGCAATTAGCGCTGTTTTAGCTACATCATTTTTATCCATGCCCTCTATCATTTTATCTAGAGTTAACATTGATTCATCTACATGAAAATGGCAATCAACAATCATTTTTATCGCCCCTTCGAATTACTATATATTTATTTTAGCAAACCAAACATAGCTGTAAAATGCGATTTCATTTACAATTATTACGATCCCTTGAGCAGCAATAAAATAGCGGGGGGGCATTGTAAGGGTGTAAATGAAATATACCAAAAAGAGTATATTAAATAATTTGACACTAGTTTTGCAGCAAAGCGTGATACAGAATTCTTAATTCAATAGGTATGAACGAATTTTAAATAAAATGCAATAAAGCCGAAATCTCAATGATGTACTTTTAGACACTGGGTATTCTACGACGATTTTTATACATCACGGTGAACCGTACCACAAGTAAATGAGGTTTTTTCATAGAGCCGCGGCAAATGGATTAAATCCTTATTATTATCTCCGCTATCTATTTGAGTAGCTTTCCAATATGAATTTTACAGAAGTAGATGCCATTGATCCATTACATCTATTGTCAACAACTTTACCAGTTTCATGTCATGCATTGCCTTTAACAAGATAACTAAATCATAATATTGGCCACCCTGAAAAAACAGGTGTGGCCTATTTGAGCTTATGATATATCTAATAAGTAATTTTTTTTTTGGAGGTGGGGGCGTAAATAAGACAGCAATATTAGACAAGAATACAAGCCAGCCATTCTTAACTTGCGTATATTGAAATAGACTAAATGGATTAAACAATTCACTAATGTAATCGTTATTCCCTGCTTTCTTATTCCCTAATGATATGTGGGTAAGTACAAGCAGAATAATTCGAAATGAACCCCCCAAATGAAATTTTTGCCATATAGGTTTGACTTGTATTAGTGCTATTCCAGAAATTTTAATCATATTCTATAGCGGGAGTGTTCCTTTTATGAAGTTAAAAGAGATTAAAAAAAATTATAGTATGATTTATAGTTTAGGATTAAATTGTGCTCCTTCGAATCACTTGCGATATCGGGGGTTACGTCCGTTTGCTGGCGTTTTAGATTGGATGATAAGCCCATCTCTAGCAGATGTAAATCGTTTATTAGCAAACCGTTTCGTTAATTTTATGGAATTGGAGAACCTTACATTTTCTTCATATTATGATAACGACTCCAAGTTGCTTATAAAAGACAATTATTACAACATTTATTCTGCACATGATTTTAAAACTGATAAAAACACACCAGATTCCTTATCTTGTTATCCTGAGGTTAAAGAAAAATATAAAAGGAGGATAGGACGGTTTTTGAGGGAAATGGAAACGAGCGAATCCATTCTTTTCATCCGCTTAGGTGGGTCATATGATGAAGCAGTAGAATTACAACGTGTACTTGACAGCCTAGTAAAGCATAATTATTGTGTGCTGTTAATTTCCGATTCAAATTCTTCTACCATGATTGAGGAAAACTGGGGATTAGATCATATATGTGTTCTAAATTGCCATATTTCTAAAATAATGTGGGATAATTATGAGTTATGGAGTTCATTGCTTAGCGGAATTGGCATCAGTCGCCCACAGTGAAAGAACTTATCCCTATGTACATCAGGTGCGTCAAAAATCTCATCGTAGTGATGAATCGTATTTTCATATGTTTACCCAAATAGTTCTGGCTTTGTCTGTAAATTGAGGAGGAAGGTCCAAGAAAACGGCCAGACCCAATAACAGATAAAGGTGGCAAAAAGCGGTGGCCATGAAAGTTTTTTATTCCCCTAAAAATCAAAGAGTGTAGAGA
>NZ_JBALOW010000063.1:0-18843 GCF_036965085.1 Bacillus sp. JJ1532 | reverse complement strand
TCTCTACACTCTTTGATTTCCTTTTGGATAGCTGGTATACAAAAAAGGGTTTGTCATATTTTTCATTATAATACTTCCCATAGCTATATCTAACATTTTGTTGTATAAATTATTCTCTATGCATTGACCAATTTTGATAAAAGAGATACTTAAAAGTTAGTTAAGCCCTTGGTTCTCTGCATCAAAGATTTTAATTGTTTCAGATAAGCCTTGTAGTAAATCATATTTAGGCTTCCAGCCAAGTATTTCAATGGCTTTCGTATGATCCAATGCACTATGTTTAATATCTCCTTTACGTGCTGGTAGATAAATCGGGTAAACAGGTGGATTTGTAATCATTGTTTTACATAGATGATAGAGTTTATTAATGCTAGTTTTTGAGTTTAAACCAATATTAATAATTTCATTATCTCCTTTTTTCAGCGATAGTAAATTAGCTGCTGCCACATCCTTTACGTAAACAAAATCACGAGTTTGTTCCCCGTCCCCATATATGTTGACATCTTCATTCTTGAAAAGTTTATTTAAAAAAATGGAGACAACTCCCCCTTCACCTTTTGAATTTTGTCGCGGGCCATAGACATTTGCGTATCGTAGAATAGTAAATGGAAGTCCATACAGATCATAAAAAAGCTTAATATACATTTCCGACGCATATTTGGATATAGCATAAAATGAGAGTGGCTGCACTGGGAATAATTCTGTAATGCCATAATGAGGAGTATTTCCATATACAGCACATGAGGAAGAAAAAATGATCTTTTTTATATTAAATTGATAACAATATGTCAACAAACGAATTGTACCTAAAATATTAATTTCCGCATCTCTCGATGGATTTTTAATGGATTTTTCGACGTCTACTTGAGCGGCAAGATGAATTACATAGGATGGCTTCTCTTTTTCAAAAATCATTTCTAAGTCCGGAGATGTGATATCAACATGATAAAATTTTAAATTGGATAGTAAGTTACTTGTTGTTCCGGTCGAAAGATTATCAATAATAATAGGCTCATAACCTTCCTTGACTAGTAGATCGACAATGTGGGATCCAATAAAACCCGCACCGCCACTAACCAAAACTTTCTCCATTCATTCACCTCATAAGCTGTTATTTATTATATATTATTGGTTTTAAATTTAAATGTGTTAGTTATGTATGATGATTGAAAAAATAGGATGATAGTCCTTTTAAGTTAATTAATGATTAAATTTAATTTCACTTGAACGGATACCTTTCTTCTTAAAAAGATTTTTAAATTTTGGAACTATCCATGTCAGCTATTTAATAACATAGACAAGAAATCCAGGAATGGAATTTAAACTTTCGTTGTTTAATAGTATATAGGTCCAAAATTTGTTAAATATGGGTAAGCGTCCTTTACAAGGGGTTTCTGGTTTTCATAAGATATTTGGAACACTCCTTCCCATCAATCTTTAGTCGGCATATGCACAAAAATTGGACAAATTTGTTTTAACATCTTAGAGAATTTCTCCTGCCTGGCAATTCATCACTTATAAAAAATATCTTCAAAATCCTTTGCGGGACTCAGTTGGTTACATTTAAATATTGAGTATTTATATCTTTTTTTTAATTAAGGAGTTGACTTAATGTCTGGTCTTAACAAAGGAGTAAACAAGTTAAGTTACTTTAGCAGTCCATTAAGCCATTTATTATCAGCAGATAATAATATAGGTCCCAATGGCGAAAATTTGACGATAACTTTTTTATCTTTAAATAGAGTTACTATGTCGAAGAGGCTATTAAAATCCGTAGAAAACTATATCCCACGATTTAAGGGAGACTTGTTAATAGTTGATAATGGATCAAGTCCCGAACAATTAGAGGAATTAAAAAGCGAGTGTACCAATCTTCGTTTTAATATAAAAATCGTAGAGCTTGGTTGTAATTATGGGGTCGCTGGTGCGAGGAATCGTGCGCTAGATCATATCAACACTGATTGGGTTATGTGTTTAGATAATGATATCTATTTCATCAGCGATCCATTAGATCCGCTACGTGAAACCCTTCAAACACTTGGGTGCCATTTCCTGAACTTACCCCTATTAAAATCTAATGAAAAGAGAATCGATGCTTTAGGCGGCCATCTTTATATAACTCCTTATGACAACCATGTTGCACTTGGAGCCGGTACTTGCTTCAAACAAACTAAAATTGAAAATATTAATAAAAAATATTTAACCAAGCCTTTTTTATCAAATTTCCTTTTTGGTGGCGCTTCTATTTTCAGAAAAAGTACATTTCAACGGTTAGGTGGCTATGACGAGCAAATGTTTATTGGATTTGAGGATTTAGACTTTTCAATCCGTCTTTTTAGAGAAGGGCTTCGGATTGGCAATATATGTTCGTTTCATTTAGTACACGACCATACAATCGAAAAAAATAATACAACTGATTTAGACTATGAAAAACAAAGATACTCTTCGAAGGTTATAGAGGCCTCAGCTCTTTATCTTGAAAAAAAATATGGTTATAAGATATTAACACCTACTGTTATTCAATGGGTGAAGGAAAAAAACAACTCTATAGATAAGGGAAAAGAGTGGCTCGTTTTGAATGAAAAACAGCAAAAAATAAAGATTGCTTTAATCGCCGACGTTGATTATTGGGCGTTTGGCAATATTATGCGACAAATTGAGAAGAACTTAAACAGCTTCTTTGATTTTAGATTGTTTTCAATGAAAGAATTGGATTGGAATTACAGTAAATTATTTAGCGAAATAGAGGATTTTGACATTATCCATATTTTCTGGAGAGATATGATTCCAACATTATTATCAGCTGAAGGTGCTGAAAAATTCCTAGAGGAAAAGGTTTTATCGACTTGTGTTTATGATCATTTGTTTTTGAAAAAAAGGGAAATACGTAAAAGAAAAAATCTTTTCCATTCTGCTTATTATTATGTCTCCTCCAGGTCCCTTTGGAATATCTATAATAATATTAAAGAGTATCCGAAACCACTAATGGTTATTGAAGATGGAGTTGACCCTGATATTTTCTATCCTATCGGATTAGAGAGGTTTAACACTCAAAAAAAAACATTGAAAATCGGTTGGGTGGGAAATAGTAAATGGGGACCGAAAAAAAAGGACTTCAAAGGGTTTCGAACCATAGTGAAGCCTGCGGTGGCACAATTCGAAGATTTAGGCTATCGCATTACAGGACAGTATTGCGATAGTAATGAACGCATTGTTCCTCACCATGAAATGGTTCACTACTATTCTAATATCGATATTTTAGTCTGTATGTCAGAAATAGAAGGGACACCTAACCCTATTTTGGAAGCCATGGCTTGTGGTGTTCCAGTAATCTCAACCAATGTAGGGATTGTTCCACAAGTGTTAGGCCCTAAGCAGAAGGAGTTCATATTGAAGGATCGTTCAATAGAGGCCTTGCAACAGGCTATATTAAAAATCTACAAACAACCAGCACTGCTAAAGGAACTGTCTGAAGAAAACTTAATACAAATACAGAATTGGACATGGAAAAACCAATGTGATAAATTTAAGCAATATTTTGATTTCCTTGCTACAAAAATTTAATGGGTGTAAAAACTATTAATTTTAACATATATACTAAGAATTGTCGTATTAACAATTCTATAGGAGGAGTAGCTAAATCGACTCCCCATTATTGCAAGAAACAGAAAAAACCTCACTTTAATATGTTACGGTGAACCTTATCATAAATAGTGGTAAAACAGAGGGTAGAAATTCTAATAAATAAAGAAACTTTATCAAGACTGGATTTTTATTAAAATTGAATCTGATGGAAAAGTTAGTTTTCCAATCACACGCGTGGCTTTGCAACAGTATAAATCTATGCTTAAAACAAACGGGAAAAGGTATTAATTATTCCTGTTTGTTTTTTTTTAACTGATTAAGAACCCATGTCATACATTAGCAGTAAATAGGATGTTTATATGAAAGGAGAAAAATACTTTGAATAGATCGTTACTAAATTCCATTAGAACTGGAGGATTTATATTATATGCAAGGCATGGGGAAGCGACCGTTGGAAGAGATTTACCCTATTTAAACTTTCAAAACTGTTTAACCCAAAGAAATCTTTCTGAAAAGGGACGTAGGCAGGCTATTTACTATGGAGAAATTCTTCGATATTTACAAATTCCGATTGAATACCCTGTTTCGACAAGTCCTTTTTGCAGGACAATAGAAACAGCACAGTTAGCATTTGGAAGTCATAATGTTCAAGTTAATCCTTTTTGGGTTGAGGTAAATTGGTTGAGTGGAAATTTACCTAGTAGTGATAGACAAAGAATTTTATATAATCTTAAGTCTTATTTTGAAACAATTCCAGAAGTGGGGAGAAATAAGGTTATTGTTGCTCACAGTTTCCCGGAAGGGGTCGGTTTAGGTCAAATACCTAATATGGGGACAGTTATTATAAACCCTAGAGGGGAAGGGAATCGTTATGATGTAGTTAGTCGATTATCTTTAGCAGATTTGAGTACATTAGATAGCTAGATGAAGGTTGCTGTACTAGAAAAGCATAGGTGAACCGTATCATAAGTAAATGAGTTTTTTTCCAAAACAGCACCCACCTTAACGAGCATAAAGGTTGCAACAAAAATCTTAGTAAAAGCTGAACAATTGTTTGAAAGGGTTTCCTTGATTTTAGCCCCTATATGTGGATAGTGTAAAAAGGCTACAAGAAAAATTGTAGATGATACACTATTACCTATAGGGGGTTTTTCTGTTTTGAAAAAATAATATTTAATCTGTTGAGATAAAAATACAAGCAGTCTTACGAACTAATTCGAAGTTTGATATTCTATATATGAACCATTATTTTATAATAATTGTAATTTATTTATAAAAATTACTAGCTTTCACCTGAAATTTATACAAAGGTTGCGGATCAAATTATCAGGAACACATATATAATGTTAATGACACGCGGATAAAAGGGGGGAACATGTTTATGATTCCAGCAAAAACAAATCCCATTTCTACCACTACAATAAGAGAAAAAGACGTGGAATCCATAGTCGATTGGTTCGATCAGCACAAACAATCGTTTTATATACTTGGCTGGTCCTATCTTAGTAATCAAAAGCAAATGGAAGAGCTTTTTTACCGGTCCATAATACAAGTCCAAAAGGAATGGCCTCGATATAAGAATAAAACACCATTCGAAACATGGGGTACATCCATTTTCATATATAACTGTCGGGAGCTTTCGGGTGATAGAAGTTTACAAGCTTCAGAGGACAGTGAACCAAGGCAGGAGTTATTTAAAGCACTTGATCAATTGAAGGAGTCCGAGAGAGAAGCCATGGTCCTAACATATATACAAGAATTCTCTCAGGAGGAAGCGGCACATCTTCTCCAAGTGTCAGCGGAAAAGATGAAAGAACTTTTGGCTTCAGGAATCCAGTCTCTTAGAAATGAAATGAGGCCTGAATCAACCTTTAATGGCTGTAAGGAATATAAAAAGGATTACATCGATTACTTAGAACGAGCGATGGATCGACAGAAAAAGATTGATTTCGAAATACATATTTATCATTGTCAAGATTGTCAGGAGGATCTGGCTGCCTTTCAGGATGTCATGTTAACGATGTTGGATCTTACTAATCTAATAGAAGATTTGCATGTGCCATATGGTTTTATGGAGAAGGTTAGAGCTAGGCTGACTGAAAAAGAAATCCACAGACAACAGAAGAACAAGAAACGTAAAAGAATGGGACTTGTTTTTGCTAGTGTATTCGCATTATTGATGGGTGTAGGTTTCTTTACAGGGGCGTTTGCCTACGTCTACTATACATGGACAGAAGAAGATCCGGAATTGCGTTATTTTCTACAGCAGGACCTCGGTAAAAGGCTGAATCTGGAAGCGGAAGACGACGGGGTGAAGGTGAAGATTAAGAGCGTAATTGCTGATGATGTTCAGACGCTTGTTATTTATGAAATAGAAGATACAGGTGAAGATAATCAATTTGTGATGAATTTTGGTTATGGTGATGGGGTTTTTGTAGAGAACGAGTATGAAATCATGAGCCGTGAAACGTATCCAAGGTTCTATCCTCCTGACCTTGAATCGGATATAAATAACAAAGAAAAGAACGTGTTTAAAGGGAAGATGAGTCTGTTGCCACTTAAAGAGGAGAGCGGGACAATCAAACTCACGATCACGAAGCTTCAGAAATTAATTCGTGATTCCTCTGGGCGCTCTGGTTATTGGAATTACGATAATATTGAAAATAAAACAGGCGAGTGGAGCTTCGAGATACCAGTAACAAAACGGCCTTCCACCGAATATGCATTGGATGATGAAGTAACAGAAATTGAAGGAATTCCCCTTCGATTTGATAAACTCATCATTGCTCCAACTACAACGATTCTGCAATTTGGTATTAATAATGAACGAATAGTGAAGCGGATAGACTCTCTTAATATTAACAATCTAGAAGTGAACAATAAAAAAATAAAAGCTCAAATGTATGGCAGCTCTTTTTGGCATTCACAGCAAGACGTGAATTGGGCAACTTATCAAACACACTTTGACCCTCTTTTTGGAGAAAAACCGAAAGAGGTTCATGTTCAATTTAAATCTGCTAATTTAACGGTTGAAGATACATTTATCATCGAATTGGACGATATTAGAGAATACCCTCATACTTTTGAATATGCGGGAAGTACAATTTCCATAGATAGGATGGAAGTTGGCGACTCTACGAATTTTGTGCTAAGTAATCATGAGGTTGAGAATCGGGAGTATGAGTGGCTTCAATTCAATATTGTAAATGAATCGAGTTTTATAGATATGAATTCTGAAGGAGTAATTGTTGATAAAAACGGGGTAGTATACGAAATAAATAATATGCCGGTCCCATATGAGGAAATCGAGCAGCCCCGTCATTTATCTACAGTTCAAAGCGTTCGGTTCCAAGGTAAAAATGTAAATCCTAAGAGTCTGGAGATTTATGGATATAGTACAACGAAATATTTAGATGATGTTGTAAAAATTTCTTTGGAATAATGGGTGAAGAAAAAGGAAAGAGAGAAGGAGGAGTAATTAAGAAGTGATGAACATCATATTTACGGTGTTATTTGTTCTAGGAGTCATTTATTTAATCAAATATCGATTAAATCTAAAGAAAGCAGCTGATTGCTCTAAAGATGCGCTCTTTCCCAAAAAAGAACATGAGTTTAGTAGTATCCTCCTGCCAACTGAGTGGAAAGAGATGGAGCCTTTAACAAAGCACACGAAATCTTATCAATATGTAAAATGGGGCACCATGATTGCTCTTGTATTGTTAACAGTGCTTTTAATAATTGTCATTTCAACTGACTGGTTGGGATCCTCCTTCTTTAGTTTTGCCTATTTGTTTTTCACAATCATTAGTGCAATAAAGCATCGCGGAAATCTGTTTATTTTACCAAATGGTCTAATCCTTCATGGAAAATTCTATTCTTCAGATCAAATAAAGTACTATGAAACAGAAAAAGTAATTCGTTGGCATGAGCTTTATGGGCTTGATTCTCGAGTGAACAATGCATATAAATTGACATTTCATTTAAAAAATAGACTATTCCAGCCAAGTTTTATTGTGGTCAGGGATCTTGATCACCTTGAAAAAATTATTGGTTTACTTAATGAACAGAGTATTATGAGAATACAAAAAGAGAAGAAACCCTATTCATCTGTTGTGAAGTTAACAAATAAATCATAAGTTCTGGGACCTACTTATATTCCGTTGTTAAGATTCCATGGCTTCCTGTTGGTGGAAAAGAAAAGGTTAATGCCTTTCTTTTCCACCATAGGAGAAGCTGACTTTCGTAGAAATTGATAGCTTGGGTTAATTGGGGACTGGCCCTTTCTTGTGTGTTTATGCTAATTTCTTTTGTTTTTCGTCTAAACGATGACTAAAGCATGTTAGGAGACAAGCACAGACTGCCACGATTCCACCAACCCATGTGACATTCATTAAATTTCCTTGATGATACACCATTCCTCCTAGAGCTGAACCGAAAGCGATACCTACGTTGCTTGCTACTGGCATCAGTGAAGCGGCGAGCCCTGTTGCTTTTGGCTGATAAATGCCAGCAAGATCAATTAAATAAAGCTGTGTCGATGTTGTTAACATAATCGCCATTAATGACATTAAGCCGATGTTGGATAACCCTACAACGAAGTTTTGAGTCGTCCAAAATAAACTTGCTAGCACCACTGCCTGTACAAGAAAAACAAACCGAAGGCGGCCGATTGCATTGTGGCTGGCAATTTTACCAGCGAGGATATTGCTGAAAATCGAAATAATTCCGTAACCAAATAAGATTAAACTAATGGAGTTATTTGGTGCTTCCATTCCTTTTAAGATAGGAACAAGGTACGTAAAGACAACATATGTTGCACCAAATCCGAGAGCTGGAATGAAAAAAGCCATCAAAATTCGTGGCTTGGTCAATAAAGAAAACTGATCCCGTATCGAACTCCGTATTTGGCTGAGTCCATTAGGCAAGACGAAAAAGGATGCTAAAAATGCTAATCCTCCTAGAAGAGTCGTTAACATGAAAGTGGCATTCCAGCTATACCAATCTGCGATGACTGTACCAATTGGCACTCCAACGACATTTGCCAGTGTGAACCCACCGAAAACGAATGATATCGCGAGTCCGCGTTTTTGAATCGGCATCGTTTCACTCGCAACTATCATGGCGAGTGAAATTAAAACGCCTGTAACAATCGCTGTCATCATTCGAAGGGTGAGGAGCATGATGTAGCTCGACGAGATTACACATAATGCATTCAGGACTATGAAAGATCCGATCAAAAACAACATCCATCTACGCTTTGGAAAATGACTTGTTGCTGACATTACTAGTGGTGTGGCGATGGCAAACGTAATGGCAAACGTAGAAACGAGTGTACCTGCTTTTGCATTTGTAATATGAAGGCTTGAGGAAATATCGGTTAAGATTCCGACAATGACAAATTCGCTTGTCCCAAGAACAAATGTTAATAAAGTAAGTGTTAAGATAAGCAACCAATGTCGCTTTGATAATTTTGTAGGGTGCATAAATACCTCTTTTCATAGATGAATGTAAATGTGTCACATAGTATATACACAACCTAAACATCATACCATAAAATACTTTTGCGAGAAGAACCCTTTTTATCAAATTGCGGTGAATGATTTACCTGACTCGACAAGGCAGCAGAGTTAGCTGAAAACTATTTAAGAAAGCACACTTCTGTTGATAATGCTATGATTAGCAGTAAGACAAAACATAATATATTTTAATTAATATGCTACATCAAGGAGGCATAGCATGAAGCAACTATATATTAAACAGAAGGTATTTAGTCTAAGTGGCAAATTTACGGTAAAGGACCAACAGGAGAAGGATGTTTATTATGTGGAGGGCAGTTTTATGCAGATCCCAAAGACATTCTCCATTATGAATACAAAAAGAGATGAAGTTGCGCTTATTACGAAAAAGATGTTTAGCTTTTTACCGAAGTTTTTTGTTGAGGTGAATGGCCGAGAGGTGTTAACGATTAAGAAAGAGTTTTCTTTCTTTAAAGCACGTTATACGATTGATGCGGCAGGCATTGAAGTACAAGGTAATTGGTTGGATATGGATTTTCAGGTTTTACAGCATGGGAAAGTTGTCGGTAAAGTGACTAAGGAGTGGTTCACTTGGGGCGATAGTTATAAGGTTCAAATATTGAATGAAGAAATGGAAGCTATCATTATTGCGATCGTTGTTGCAATTGATTGTGTGAAGGCTGACCAAGCAGCTGCTTCATCAGCAGCAATAGATTAACGTATGGATGTACAGTATAATATGCTGATGGGTTTTCTTTTACGTTTCCTTTCTTTTCTGTCTAGGAACGACTATCAAAAAAGCAAAGACACAGGAAGCTGATATTATAAAAAACAGATTTAAAGTATTTAATTCTGACCTAATTCAAATAAAGGATACAAAATAATATATTAAATCGAGGGAGAAGATAGTTTCTGGTTCTAGACCCCCAGTGAGATCCTAAAACTCATTGGGGGTCTGGTACCTTTTTTCTGCTGATGCGAAATCAATCATTCCAATTTGTGTGAAAGACTCCTGCTAAGTCACGTCGTTCATAAGTGTGGGCCCCAAAATAATCTCTTTGTGCTTGCAACAGATTAGCATTTGAAATGTCTGTCCGATAACTATCCAAATAAGAAATCGATGCACTTAAACATGGAAATGCAATTCCGGAAGTAATGCCCTCACAGACAACTTTTCGTAGTCCCATTTGATACTCTTTCACTTTTTCGGCGAAATGAGGAGCGATTAATAAATTAGCCAAATTTGGCTGTGTTTCATAGACTTCACTTATTACGTTTAAAAATTCCGCACGAATGATGCAGCCGCCGCGGAAGATGAGCGCAATGTCCTTTAAAGGCAAATTCCATTCAAACAGTTCAGACGTCATTTTATATTGTGTAAATCCTTGAGCGTAAGCGCAAACCTTCCCTAAATATAATGCTTGTCTAACGTGCTCAATCCAAACTTCTTTATCTAAATTCGGCTTATCAATTTCAGGATCCGACAAGAATTCTTTTGCAAAAACCCTTTCTTCTTTTAAAGAAGAGATGTAACGCGCGAACAATGCCTCCGTAATAATGGAAGCTGGAATTCCGTTATCAATGGCTTGGATGCTTGTCCATTTACCAGTGCCTTTTTGCCCTGCTTTATCAAGAATCACATCAATCAGAGGCGAACCGGTTATTTCATCCCTTTTTCTTAAGATCTCTGCAGTAATCTCGATTAAATAACTTTTTAGTTCACCTTGATTCCATGACTCGAAGATGTCGGCAATTTCATCAACAGATAAACCTAACTTTTCTCTTAAAAAAGTATAGGCCTCAGCAATCAGCTGCATATCGGCATACTCAATTCCATTATGGACCATCTTTACAAAGTGCCCTGCACCTTTAGGGCCAATATACGTACAGCAAGGTTGACCATCTACTTGGGCTGCTATTTTTGTAAGAATCGAAGCTGCCTGTTCATATACTTGCTTATCCCCGCCTGGCATGATGGAAGGACCTGTCAAGGCCCCGACTTCCCCGCCTGAAATCCCAATTCCAAGATAACCAATTCCCTTAGACTTTAACTCATCATATCTGCGAGCAGTATCTTCATAATGGGAATTGCCGCCGTCCATGATGATATCTCCTGTATCAAGAAAAGGAACCAATGAATGGATCACAGAATCGATGGGACTTCCAGCTGTGACCATCAGGAAGACTTTCCTTGGGGATTCTAGTGATTGAACAAAATCTTGAATTTCATAGTACGGATGGATGGGCTGACCGTTACTTTTTTGAACCAGCTGATCGGTTAGATCCGGAGTATAATTATAGACAGCAACCTGCTCACCGTGACTTGCCATATTTAAAGCGATATTACTGCCCATTACTCCCAAACCAATAACACCAATTGTATTCAACTTTATTACTCTCCTTTTGTGACAAAAATGGTAACAGGTCAGATCCTCGATGCTAAAGTGTATTAGCATTGAGGGTCCGACCTTTTTTCAAAAGCAGGTTATACTATTAAACTTAGCAATAAAACAAATCCTAATCCAGCAACTGAAATAATAGTTTCAAGCAATGTCCAAGTTGCAAAGGTTTCTTTCATGCTTAAGCCAAAATACTCTTTGAACATCCAGAAGCCTGCATCGTTTACGTGAGAAGCGATTAAGCTGCCTGCACCGGTTGCCAGTACAACTAATGCGAGGTTCACGTCCGTTTGTCCTAACATTGGAATTACCAATCCAGCAGTAGTTAATGCAGCAACAGTCGCAGAGCCTAGGGCAATTCTTAAGATAGCTGCGATGATCCACGCAAGTAAGATTGGGGACATGGAAGTGTCTTTGAACATTACGGCAACGTAGTCACCAACACCGCCATTTATTAATACTTGTTTGAAGGCACCGCCGCCCCCGATAATTAACAGCATCATCCCGATATGTGAAATGGCTGTTGAACATGAATCCATTATAGTCTTGATTGGAATCTTTCTTGCAATGCCCATCGTATAGATGGCAACTAGTAAAGAGATTAACATCGCTGTGCCAGCATCCCCAATAAAACGGATGGCTGCCAAGAACGAATTATCTTCAAATCCTAATGTTTTTTGAAGCAATGTAATAATGGTTGCAATCGCCATTAAAATAACAGGAAGAATGGCAGTAAATACACTGATGCCAAACCCTGGTGTGTCTTCAAGCTTAAATGATTTTTGCTCACCTAATGAAGCAATATTGCCCATCTTCGTAAAAGATTCTGGAACAAGTTTTTTTGCAAGCTTTGTAAAAATAGGACCAGCAATAATAACAGTTGGAATGGATATAATAAAACCGTAAAGTAGAACTTCCCCAATGTTTGCCCCATATTCACCGGAAATGACAGTCGGGCCCGGGTGAGGAGGCAGGAATCCATGTGTGACAGATAATGCTGCTGTCATCGGAATGCCAAGATACAGAATTGAAACATTTAATTGTCTTGAAATGGCAAAGACGATTGGAATTAATAATACTAATCCTACTTCGAAGAATAATGCAACCCCGATGATAAAAGATGCTGCAACAACTGCCCATTGAATATTTTTCTCACCGAATTTATTCACAAGGGTCATGGCAATTCGTTGTGCGCCACCTGAATCTGCTATTAATTTTCCTAGCATCGCACCAAGTCCAAAAATTAACGCTAAGTGCCCAAGTGTACCACCTAATCCGGCTTCAATCGTTTTAACAATTTCCCCTAGTGGCATACCAAGGGCTAATGCAACACCAAATGAAACAATAATTAATGAAATAAAGGTATTTAACTTTAAACCCATTATTAAAAGTAATAATGCTAAAATTCCAATTGCTACAATAAGTAATGGCATTTAATTGCCTCCCATTCGTTATTTTGTTGAGTGCGGTAAGCGTCTTTGATACGCTGAAATCCGTGTATAATCTTCTGTTAATACGTGGGATAAATTAATAAAAATCGGCAATAATTGCTGGTATTCTTTAACAGCACCTCCTTCAGGCGTATGCTTGTAAGTGCTGCCAATCATGTGAGAAGCCACTTCAAATGCTTCAATTTTTCCGAATGAATAAAGTCCTAAAATACAGGCACCGAGACAGGAACTCTCATAGCTTTCGGGTACCTCCACTTCAGATTCAAAGATGTCGGCTACCATTTGCCGCCAAACCTCTGACCTTGCGAAGCCCCCTGTCGCTTGAACCCGGGTAACAGGTCCATCCATGCATTCAGTTAATGCTAGAAATACCGTGTATAAATTGTAAATGACACCTTCTAAGACAGCACGAATCATATGTTCTTTTTTATGGGACATTGTTAGGCCGAAAAAGGAACCGCGTACGTCAGGATTCCATAATGGTGCACGTTCACCTGCCAAGTAAGGGTGGAATAGCAATCCATCAGATCCTGGCCTAACGCCTCCGGCAATTTTCGTTAACACCTCGTACGGATCAATACCTAATCGCTTTGCTGTTTCCACTTCTGCTGAGGCTAGCTCATCGCGAATCCAGCGAAGAACCATCCCACCATTATTGACAGGCCCACCAATGACCCAATGCTTTTCGGTTAAGGCGTAGCAGAAAATCCTTCCTTTTTCATCCGTTTGCGGTTCATCAATAATCGTTCGGATGGCACCGCTTGTCCCAATTGTGACGGCAATTTCACCTTTTCTGATTGCATTGACCCCGAGATTTGAGAGCACGCCATCACTGGCTCCAATGACAAACGGGGTTTGTGGTTCAATCCCCATTAGCTGGGCAAAATCCGGATGGCAGTTTTTAAATATTTTCGTTGTCGGGACAAGTTCAGATAATTGTTCTCTTGTAATTCC
The DNA here is from genome assembly GCF_036965085.1 of Bacillus sp. JJ1532. NCBI lineage: Bacteria > Bacillati > Bacillota > Bacilli > Caryophanales > Bacillaceae > Bacillus > Bacillus sp. JJ1532. Next base: position 4,938 of record NZ_JBALOW010000063.1, on the reverse strand, counting down.
GGCAATTGTTAATGCTTCGTCATCCCAGTCCAATGTTTTGAGATCCATCATCCCCATTGCTGAAGCAAGGGAAAAATCGACTGTATATTGATTAAACAATTTTTTGAAGACATATTCTTTTATTCCGATATACTTCTTTGCCTTTGTCGCGATGTCGGGGTGCTCATTTACAATCCAAGCAATTTTGGCTAATGGCGACATCGGGTGGATCGGTGTTCCTGTTCGTCTGTAGACTTCATGGCCATTCAATTCATCTTTGATTTTATGGGCCCATGCTTCACTGCGATTATCCGCCCATGTGATACAGGAAGTGAGCGGCTGATCATTTTCATCCATGGCAATGACGCTATGCATCGCACTGCTAAACGAGATAAACATGATCTGTTTTTCAGGATGTTGTATTGTGATATTCGAAATCGCTTTCAAAACAGCTTGAAAGATTTCTTCCGGGTTTTGTTCAGCAGTTGAGATATCAGGAGTGTAAAGTGGGTAACCGATATTCTCCTGTTGAATAACTTTGCCGTTTTCACTGAACAAAACAGCTTTTGTGCTCGTTGTTCCTATATCGATTCCTAACATAAAGTTAGTCATTATCTTGTTCTACTCCTTCAGAAAGCATTTGTTGTGACCTCCACAGGTCTTCAACCTTGCCTTGAACATCATCAAAGTTTTGGTGCAAGGACTTAATCATAAGGGCTCGGTCTTTTGTTTTGATTGCTTCAATATATAATTTATGATTGTTGATGATACGTGGGAAATCATCGTACTTTTCGTTAAAACGCATTCGCATGGAAAGAAGAATAAAGCTTTCCATCACAGGTTTTAAATTATTCCAAATCATCAGGATGTGGGAATGATTAATAGCTCGAATAATCGTTTCATGGAACAGAATATCCTGATAGGAAAACTCATCTGCATCTTGGTATTTGATGGCAACTTTCATCATTTCCAAAATTTTGCTAAGTTCCTTTGTTAGCTCGGTTACTTCTATTCTTACTAGCCGTTCAAAAACAAATGTTTCGATTAACAAACGGACATCATAAATTTCTTCTATTTCCTTTTCTGTTAAGCCGAGGACAACAGCACCCATTCTTTCTAACTGGATGATATTCTCAGCAGCAAGTATTTTTAGTGCATCCCGAACCGGTGACCGGCTTACTGAAAAATCTGCAGCCAATTTATTCTCTGATAGGATGGTACCGCTTTCAATAGCGCCCGAAATGATCCGCATTCTTAGCTCGTATGCAATCCGATCACCGGTTGATGCCTTAGAAAGCCATTTTTCCGGATATAGATTTTCTCTGGATTCTTTCATGGATTCACCTTCTCAATTTTAATACAAGTAGACTTGTATACAAGTATTATAAATATTATTAATAGAAATGTTAACACTTTTTTCAAAAAATTATTATTTTTGATGATTAATGAGCTTATAAATGAAGATATCGGAATCTCTCTGCAGATTTTTATGATAATCCGCATAGAGATTGTGAAGAAACGTACTGAAGGTAACTGGCTGTATAGATTAAGAAGGATAATTAACTTCGATTGAAGAAATTTTATTATGAGGTAAGACATAAATTCACGACTTTTCTTTCTAGGTATTGGAAGTGTGCTTCGAGTGGGGCGTATCGGAAGTGGTTAGTGAAGGATAAAGGGTTACCTTGAAAGGGATGTGAGCAAAAATGAGTGTGTATGACTTTACAGTAAAGAAAATCGACGGTCAGACAGAGCCGTTGTCTCGTTACGAAGGAAAAGTCGTCCTTATCGTCAATACGGCGAGCAAGTGTGGCTTTACACCACAGTATAAGGGGTTACAAGCGCTGTATGATAAGTACCGAGATTTAGGATTAGAGATTCTAGGATTTCCTTGTAATCAATTCGGTCAACAGGAACCAGGAACGAACGAGGAAATTCAGCAGTTTTGCGATTTGAATTACAATGTGAGTTTTCCAATGTTTGCAAAAGTAGACGTAAATGGAGCGAATGCGGACCCACTTTATCAATACATAAAAAAGGAGGCCAAAGGCGCGTTAGGGTCACAGGCGGTCAAATGGAATTTTACGAAATTTTTAGTGGACCGAAAAGGGAATGTAGTAAAGCGTTTTGCTCCACAGACAGAACCGGAAAAACTGACAGCCGAAATAGAAGAAGTGCTGAAACCGTGCTGACAAACAATCGGGCGCAATCCTTGAATAAGGGATAAGCGCTCATTTTTCATTTTATGAACATTTTTTTGAGATAAATAAAATCATATCATTCAATGAAAACCAATTGATACTCTCCCATATCTAATATATTGAAAAACAATAACTGAAAGTAAGGAGGTCCTATATGGGATCACTAAAAGCCTTAGTCAAATGCAAAAAAGAAAGATGGAGAAGCGTTTGTTTCACTTGTTAAGCAACACGATCCGGCGCTTTAATTCAATAAAAGGAGAATACAGAACCGCCCGTAAATGGGAACTCTTTATTATTGAAATTAACACCTGCCTTCTTACACAACAAAGCATGTTAATCATTCTGTCTAAATATAATGAATGGGTAAATATGTTTTGGAAAATAAATAATTCACCAAATATTTAAAGCTCAAAAAGAACTCTATTTTGGTAGATAATTTTTTGAAAATAGATGATGGGTGGTAATGTAATGAATGAAGTAAGTCTAGATCCTTATGCGCATGTTAGTACGGTGAAAAATCTTGAATGTGAACCGAATGGAAAAAAGATAAGCTTTATTTGTGATTATTCGGGATTGCCACAGGTATGGGAGTATGATGGAGAAAATAGGGGGCTTGCCCAATCCTCTTTTACAAAGGAAGGAATCACATTCATAAAATATGTTACTGGTACATCGGATTTGATTATTGGGATGGACGTTTCCGGAAATGAGAGGGAACAACTTTACTTATTAAAGAAGGATGGAGAGCTGATCTCCCTGACAAACTCCCCAGAATATGTTCATTTGTATGGTGGAAGCTCTCCAGATGGAAAATGGATTGCTTGGTCTAGCAATCGAAGAAATCAAGCATTTTTTGATATTTATATCCAGAATCTTGAGACCCTTGAAATCCGCCTCGTTTTTGCGCAAGATGGGGCGTTTTCTGTTCTGAAATGGTTTCCCGATGGGCATTCATTATTGGTTAGAAGAACAAACTCTCCCCTCGATCATGATTTAGGTGTGTTATCCCTTTTAACTGGAGGTATGAACTGGATAACAGAACATACAGGAGAAGCAAGTTTTAGGGATGTCCATTTAAATAAGGATGGAGATCATCTTTATCTATTATCAAATAAAGACCGTGAATTTTTTGGGCTTGCATGTATTCATTTACCTACTAAACAATTCACTTGGCTGGAGCAGGGAGAGTGGGATTTTGAAGGGCTAGCCATGAATGAGAAAAAAAATCAATTAGCTTTCACGGTCAATGTGGGGGGGATCTCAAAAGGGTATTTACTAGATTTAGATATAAGTACCCTTTATACATGGGAAACACCAATGGGAGTGATCTCCAATCTCAAATTTTCACCAAAAAACCAAAAGCTCCTCTATATATTTAACGGGCCTGCACACCCATCTGATATATGGGCGCTTGACCTAGAAACCCTCAAGGCAGAACAGCTTACACATATTTCTCACATTCCCATACTTAAGGGGAAATTAATTGAGCCTGAACAAATATTCTATCGTTCTTTTGACAACCTTCAGATCCCTGCCTTTTACTATAAGCCGAAATCTGCAGCTGAGAAAATGCCGGTTGTCGTATATATTCATGGTGGCCCGGAAAGTCAAAGTCGTGCCGTTTACAATCCCCTTTTCCAATATTTTTTAAACCGCGGTTATGCAGTGGTTGCTCCAAATATTCGCGGCAGTACAGGTTACGGGAAGACGTATACCCATTTAGATGATGTTCGTAAACGGATGGATGCTCTGAAAGATCTAATTTCTTTAGTGGAATGGCTTAAAGGAGATATCCATGTTGATACTGGAAAGATAGCGGTTATGGGAGGCAGCTATGGTGGATTTATGGTTCTTTCTGCCATTAGTCACTATCCTGATTTGTGGGCGGCTGCGGTTGATATCGTAGGAATCTCAAGCCTGAGAACCTTCCTAAAAACTACAAGTCCTTGGCGGAAGAGGTTTAGAGAAACTGAGTATGGAACGGTTGAAGAAGATGGGGAATTTTTTGATCAAATCGATCCATTGAATCTTACAGACCATATCACCTCTCCCCTTATGGTGATCCATGGAGTTAATGACCCGCGTGTCCCGATTGAAGAATCAGAGCAGATTGTGAATAAACTTAAGAAACGAGATCATCCTATTACGTTTATTCGTATAGAAGATGAAGGTCATACGTTTTCAAAACTTAAAAATAAAATTTATGCATATTCTAAGTTGGCTGACTTTCTTGAAAAATACATTGGTAATAATTAGAATTTTTTAATCAAAGAAGTATTTTTTCATATATTAATTGATTAAAAACATCAGTTTTGTTGCTCTATTAAAGGACGCATTAATGGAGCAACAAAAAAAGCATAATTTCTCAATTTTATGCTGAGAAATTATGCTTTTTTATATTGGAATTTCATTAACGTTTTAGATAGAGAAGGGCTTCGGGGAATTTTTGGGAATTATTTCTAAGGTGAATTTTGTTTAAGTGTCTTTATATTGCGATTTCAGGGGAATGAAGATATCAGTACCACAATCAAAAAGAAAAGGAAGAAGAGTATTTAAGCATTTAAGAAAAGGTTGGAGAAATTTAAGTAAAGTATTTATATTTTCATACACATTATTTATAGAGTAAAGATAATGACACAAAATGGTTAGAGGTTACTTTTAATAAAGATGAAGATGCCAGGAAGAGAAGGATTATTGAGTTTTCGATTTTGTAATCAGAATAATTTTGTGAAACTATGATGCTTGTCCAAGCAAATCT